>JAGLSB010000540.1 GCA_023135955.1 Bacteroidales bacterium
TTTATTTCTGTATTCTGTATATATTTATTGTACAATGAATCGGATATTGAAGGAGCACCAGCTACAACAAATTGATATTCAGGAAAAGATTCCGATGCTTTTATCATTTCCGGCAAACACCTCCTGATTTCATCCTTTCTACTTCCACTTAGCAATGCAATGATTGGTTTCTCAGGAAGATTATTATCTAACCTGAAATTTCCTTCCTTACCAGTATTCTCCATAAATTGCGAGTATGAATCCATAAGCGGATTACCATAATATTCAACATCCATTTCATGAGTCTTAAAAAACTCTACTTCAAAAGGAAAAATTACAAATAGCTTATCTGTGAATTGTTTCAACTTCTTTATTCTGGACCTTTTCCAAACCCAAACTTTAGGAGATATATAGTAGAATACTTTAATTCCCAGGCCTTTTGCAAATTCGGCAACTCTGAGATTAAATCCAGCATAGTCTACTAGAATTATAGCATCAGGTTTCCAGGTCTGAATATCATATTTGCAGATCCTCAGATTTTTTGAAATAGTTCTAAGATTTGCAAGCACATCCATCAAACCCATGAAAGCCATCTCTTTATAATGCTTAACCAGTGTTCCTCCAACTTCCAGCATTTTATCCCCACCTAAAAAACGAAACTCCGTTGAATTATCAATTGCAGCCAACTCTTTCATTAAATTAGAGGCATGTAAATCGCCTGAAGCTTCTCCTGCAATTAAGTAGTATTTCATTTGTTAATTATTATTCCCTTTCGATTTAGCAAAAATCACATCTCTGCTGGATAAAAAATACAAAAAACATTATTTACGATTCATTTATTTGCTCCTACGGAGCTGAATTTTATATTATAATATATGAATCCGTTTAAACATTCATAAAAATACCTGGAGCTATTATTCTCAAATTATATTATTGTCTAAATCATTTTTATTCAAGGCAATTTTTGTCCGTAAATACCTGATTATATTAATTTCAATAAAATGATCACAAAGCCCGCCATAAACATTGCCAGCAATACCCCTCGTGCTGATTTTAAAAAATTTCTTTGAATAAATACAAAAAAGAGTACTAAATTAGGGATCAGACTAAGGCTAATTAATTTAGGCAATATTTTTATCTGAAAACTATGTCCGATATATTCGAATAAACCGTAATCATTTTTCTTAAATTCAAAAAAGATAAATAAAAACAATAGTGGTAAAAGAATCCCGCTAATAATTCCTACATATAATTTATTAAATTTATTTACCGGCATTATAAATCCCATTTTTTGAGTTTCTCAATATAATGATAAGCCGTCAGATCAACTGTTACAGGGCAAACAGAAGCATAATTATTTGCAAGAGCAAACTCATCTGTATCATCTGAATCAGGCTCTTCATTATGATAATATCCTGTAAGCCAGAAATATTCTCCATTATGAGGATCTACACGTCTGTCAAATTCTTCCTTCCAAAATCCCTTTGCCTGACGTCCAATCTTTATTCCTTTAATGGCTTCACCATTCATTTCCGGAACATTTACATTAAGACATACCCCGTCGTCGAGTCCTTCCTTTAAAACACGATCGATAACTTTTCTTGCAATCTTCTTTGCTTCCGAGAAATCGGCATCTGCACTGTAACTCGACAATGAAAAGCCTATGGAAGGAACCAGATTTACACAAGCCTCCATTGCAGCACCCATTGTTCCGGAATATACAACTGAGGCAGAAGAATTTGAACCATGATTTATCCCGGAAAGAACCAAATCGGGTTTCTGGTCAAGTAACTGGTTAAAAGCAAGTTTAACACAATCGACAGGTGTTCCGGCACAACTGTATACGATTAATCCTTTTTCTTCTTTTATCTTTTTTACCCTCAATGGACTTTTTATAGTAATAGCATGCGACATCCCCGACATAGCTTCCTTTGGAGCAACAACAGCAACATCGCCAAACTCCCTGGCTACTTCAATAAGGCAATTCAAACCTTTGGCATGAACTCCATCATCATTGGTCAGAAAAATTAATTTATTCTTTTTCACTTTATTTGTTTTGTGATACAAAAATATTGAAAAGCCTTGGATTTCCAAGCAGCTAAAATGCAAGCCCCCTAAAAGATGGAATTCCTGCAAATTATTCCTACTTTTGCACTTCACATTTACCCATAAAATATACTATGAAAATTTCTTATAACTGGCTGAAAAATTATATCAACTATCTTCCTGATCCTGAAGAATGTGCTCAAATTTTAACGGATATTGGATTGGAAGTAGAGGGATTGGAAAAATTTGAATCTGTAAAAGGTGGAATGGAAGGCATAGTTGTTGGAAAAGTTCTTAGTTGTCACCCTCACCCAAATGCCGACAGTTTGAGCGTAACTACAGTTAATGTTGGAGATGTTGTATTACCGATCGTTTGTGGGGCGCCAAATGTTGCTACAGGACAAAAGGTTGCCGTTGCTGTAGTTGGTACTACTTTATATATTGGTGACGA
>JAGLSB010000541.1 GCA_023135955.1 Bacteroidales bacterium
TCATTTTCATTTTTTACTCTAAACAGATCTAAATGACAAACCTTAATAAATTTATTCTTCTTAGTTATCCTTTCAGAAGCCTTAAGTACCAATGAACTTTTGCCCCACCTGCGAGGTGCTATTACCATAGTATTAATTCCCGACACAAAATTCGTTTCAAGTCGATCCAGGTCCAGCTTTCTGTTCAAGAAATGCTCACCACTAACTTTTTTCCCAAAATTAAAAGGTGATTTCATAATGATTACGATTAATAACAATTTTCTATAAAATTCATGATGTATTATTACATGATGTATTATTACATGATGTAAATATACATAATATAATCATAAAAAAACAACTATATGAAATTGGTATATTAAAAATTAGAAAATACGCGTAGTTCTGATTCCAATAGATTAATTATCGGCATTTTATATCAATGAGAAAATATCAACTCATGATATACATCTGAATGATGATTATCAATTCGCTGCTATAGAAAATAAATACTTAAAAAAGCAGGGTTCCCCATCATAAAACGAATTTTAGAAGTAAGAATACTTTCTAAATACAATTTTTGTAAAAAATTGGTGAACCCTGCGATTTCCCACCTAACATTTATGACTTAATGATCCTACTACAAATCCTTCATTCTATCAACTACAAGAGGCCTCACCCATGCAGAATTCATATTCAGTAGATTAAAATCTAAAACATTATTATAGTGCTCTTTCGCTTTCTCCAAATCGCCCTGAGAATCATATACCTTAGCTAATTCATAATTCCCAAGAACTGAAGTAGGATTTATTTCCAATGCTTTTTGTAGAGATTCTAATGCATTATCAAAGTCCTGACTACCAACGTAAATCATGCCATATAAATACGGAATAAACCAATTTGGAGCTATATCATTTCGTCCTGCAACTAAATCTTCATAATTCTCTAAATTCTCCTCTGCCTTTTCAAATTCCTCCATCTGTGAACAATAAAATGCTCTCCACATATATGAAGATCTGTTAAGATTTTCTATGGCTGAAGCTGACAAATCCGTCTCCGGAATCATAGCTATGGCTTTTTCATAAAATTCTTTTCCCTTATCTAACTCTCCCTTAACCATATAAATATATCCCTTAAAAGCTTTAGCATACAACTCTTCAATTTTGTTTTCTTCAAGATTACAATATTCAATAAGCTGATCAAATATTTCTAAAGCTTTTTCAAAATCTCTTTCAATCAGATAGCTCGCTGAAATCAAATAATACCCTCCAATTTTATCACCTTCAATATCAGATTTACTGCGAAAATCCCTGAAATTATCTCTTGCTTTCTCGTACTCTCCAAGTAAGCTATAACAGTGTCCCAAGCTGCCATATGTAATAGCTTCATCCGGATTGAGTTCTTTTGCCTTATTCAGGTACTCTACAGCTTTTTCATATTCACCCATATAACGATAAACCACTCCAATTCGCTGAATAGGAACAGGATTTTCAGGCAAAATTTCTTTTCCTTTAAGATAGCACTCCAATGCTTTATCATACTCCTTTAATCCACTGTATTTTTGCCCTAAAGCAATATGAGCGTAAAAAAAGTCGGGATCTATTTCAATAGCTTTTTTATAAAGCGCAATACATTTATCATCATCTGAATAGAAAAACCAGCCAGATGCAATTATAGGAATTAACTTGTCATCGGGAAACATCAACATCAGGCTGTCGATATTTCTTACTATCAGATCTCCCTTACCTTCAACATCGTATTGAAATGCTTCAATAAACAAAGCTTCACCAGGTGATGCATT
>JAGLSB010000542.1 GCA_023135955.1 Bacteroidales bacterium
CTGGATTCAGAAACTTCGACGCTGTCAATCTTTGCCTGATTCATCATAAGTTTTTGTTCTAAAAAGTCTCTGTAAATCATGCACTTCAAATCAGGCTGATTAATTCCTTGAGCCCTATATTGAAGGTATTGGTTTTCCACATCGGACTGAAGTATTGTAAATTCTCCCACAATTCCTACAACCTTATCAATAAGTAAAGGTTGCCCAATAGCTGAGCCTGCAAACAAAATAATTCCTATAATAATCTGTAATAATTTCTTCATGTTTTTTCTATCAATAAATTTCAACCTGGTGGCGACTAATCCCTTCTTTATATACTGTATTTTCCAGATCCTGAATAAATTCTATCTTTCTTTTATTTAATATTACGCTTCGAATATTATCTTTTACCAACACAAGAGGTTTTATATCACCTTCCTTTAGTCTGTTGTTAATCCTGATAAAATGATAATACGAAGAATCACTAACTTCTATATTTCTGTTATAATTCAAATACCTTTCTGTATTGTCTATGTTGAGGGGTGTACTTGCAACAATATCACTGAAATAAATCCATGAAGAATCTCCTATTGAATATTGTTCAGCATAACTTTCGGCATATTCTTTAAGATTTGAAATATAATCTTCACGATCAGATCGATACCATAATCTTACTTGAGAAATTTGCGGAGAAGATACAGGAACTTTGAGGATTCTGAGTTGCACCAGATCAGTTTCAAGAATATAATTGGATAGATTTTCTGCATAATATGCTTCTATCTCCTGATCGCTAATTTCCTCATTAAGATTTTCCTGTAAGATAAGCTGTTTGTACCTGAATGTTAACAAAGAGGATCTGTATTCTTCAACTTGCTTTTCAATGTCTTTTTGTTCTTCAGGCAAATGCAATTCAGCTTGATATAGTAAAATTTTACTTCTGGTCCATTCTTCAATTAGTCTTCTGGCAATTCTGGTACTATCCTCCCTGGTTAGACCTGAAGGTATCATATCTTTCAGATCTGTAGAGTAAAGGATTTGGTTATGAACTCTTGCAAGAGGTTTCAGATTAGCCTCCTTATTCATTTTGGTACAGCTCAAGGGCAGCAAGAAAATTACCATCAATACAATATAATACCTCATTGCCATCAGTTCCGACTATTCATTAATATATTGAAGAAGTTCTTTGTTTACACTATAATCATATTTTTCTCTTAGGCTTTCAATCCACTGGTCTTCGAGAAATTTTTGATAATCTGCCGTTACTAATCCACGAGTTTCTTCCAGTTTCTTTTTTGAAGGACTATACAAATCCGTTATAACCACAAACGCTGGTTCGCCGTTAATAGTGTATAAATCTCCTACACCTTTTTTCCATTTAGTGGCGTCAATCTTTTCATTATCTCCTTTCTCATATTTTTCTTCTTTAATATCCAAACAGGATTTCAATGTGTCGTTGGGACAAAAAGAATTATACAAAGCTTCCGTACTAAATTTTCCTTTCTTCACCAGCTGTTGACTTAATTTTTTTACGTCATTTGTAATTAAAGAATCTTTGACTGTTATTGTATAGGCTTTAACCCTATCGCCCCATTTATAATTATTTTTGTTCTTATTGTAAAAAGCTTCAAGTCCTGCTGAGTCACTAACCGCCTTTGACCATACCAATTCATCGGTCAGATCAAATAGTAAAATTCCATCGTGATATTCCTGTAGGATATTCTTATAATCTTCATGCTTATTTACAAGATTATTTTCTTCATATTTCAGAATTTTATCTGCTTCAAAAGATTTAAGACGATTTGCGCCATAGATATCAATATTCATAGGTTTTTGCTTTCGTTGCATAGAATCTAAATATGCTGCAAATTCACCAACGCTTAAAGTCAAATTGTCGATCGAAAAAAGTTCATCTTTTTCCATACCAGCAATACTAAGAGTTGACCATTCCGCATTATATAATGAGCTATCTAGTTGATTTAAAACTTTTTTGAAGTTTTCTTCATTTAAATTATAGTTATACTCATCTTTTAGTTGTTTAATAAAAGCTTCATCTTCTAAAACATTTCTGTCACCCTCCCTCATCTTCAATAAAATATCAACTTTTTCATCCTCATAACTTCCAATAAGTTTCTTTTCAAGAAGCTTAATAATATGCCAACCAAAGTCCGAACGAACAGCTGGTGAAATATCACCTTCATTTTCCAGTGAGAATACAGCCTTATCAAAAACCGGAATCATTTGTCCGGATACAAGCCATGGGAGTTCTCCCCCTGAGCCTGCACTGGCTTTGTCGTCGGAATTGTTTTTGGCAATTTCTGCAAAATCAAAACCCATATTAAGACTATCAATAACTGCAAATGTTTTTAATTCAGCAACTTTGGTTTCTTCGATTGACATTGATTCTGGTGCTCTAACATATATATGAGCTATTCTTCTGGATCCTTTTGCGTCTCTTATATCATGGATCTTCACTAAATGCATTCCGAAATGTGTTCTGAAAGGAACCGAAATTTCACCCTTTGGAGTATTATAAGCAGTTGTCTCAAAATTGTAAACCATTCTATAAACACTGAACCAACCCAGGAGTCCACCGTTAGTTTTAGCTGATGGGTCATCGGATGTAGCTCTTGCGACAGTCTCAAAATCTTCACCATCAAGAATTCTTTGTTTGATTTTTATTAATTTTTCATAGGTATAAAGAGTATCTTCAGGAGAAGCATCTTCCGCAATTCTCAATAAGATATGACTTCCCAGAAGTTCTTTTTTCATCCTTTCATAAGCTTCAAGTGCAAACTTTTCAGTTATTTCAGGATTCGTCATATATGGCTTTGCCAGTTGCCTTTTATAGGAATTGAATTCATTCAAAAAAGAGGAGACAGTATCCTTACCAAGTTCTTCAGCTTCAATAACTTTTAATTTGAAATTAATAAACATATCGAGGTATTCATCAATACTTTGCTTTTGAACGATATTATCGTTGTTGTTTTTCATATAAATTCTTTCAAATTCACCAAGACTTATTTCCCGTCCGGCAATTGTCATAAGAGTCTCGCTTTTATGATTTTGTGCTTTTACAATTAAATTGATTGAAAGAATAAAAGATAATATCAAACTAGTTTTTTTCATAATTTCGACTTTGATTTTTTTAATAGAAATAACGATTATTTTGAGTAGAAAGTATTAGCGGCTATAATTTGGTGCTTCACGAGTAATTGTTACATCATGTGGATGATTCTCAGTTACACCTGCTGAAGTGATTCTTATAAATTTTGAATTTTGAAGTTTTTCAATATTTTCCGCTCCGCAATAACCCATACCTGCCCTAAGACCTCCCATTAACTGATAAATTACTTCTGTTAGGGTTCCTTTGTATGGTACACGTGCGGCTATTCCTTCGGGAACAAGTTTATTAATGTCTTCTTCGATATCTTGAAAATACCTGTCTTTTGATCCTTTTTGCATTGCTTCAATGGATCCCATGCCTCGATATGATTTATATTTTCTACCGTTATATATTATTGTTTCACCCGGTGATTCTTCCACACCGGCAAGCAATGAGCCAGCCATAATAGAGTCTGCTCCAGCAGCAATGGCTTTAACAATATCTCCTGAATACCTAATTCCGCCATCGGCAATAACCGGCACTCCAGTATCCTTAATTGCATTGGCAACATCGTAAATTGCAGTTAACTGTGGAACACCAACACCAGCAATGATTCTTGTTGTACAAATTGAACCTGGACCAATCCCGACCTTAACAGCGTCTGCCCCTGCTTCAACAAGTTCTTTTGCTGCCTCTCCAGTTGCAATATTACCAACAATTACATCCAACTCGATATCTTTAAACGCTTTCTTTACTTTCTTTAGAGTCTCTAACACAGCAATATGGTGTCCATGAGCAGTATCAATGGTTACTGCATCTACACCAGCATTAACAAGAGCAGTTACTCTTTCAACAGCATCAGCAGTAACACCAATTGCAGCTCCAACTCTTAATCTACCCCTGGAATCTTTGCAGGAATTTGGTCTGTCTTTAGACTTAGTGATATCTTTATAGGTGATTAATCCAATCAGTTTGAAGTCATTATCAACAACAGGTAGTTTCTCTATTTTATATTCCTGAAGTATTTCTGAAGCTTCTTGTAAATTCGTATTCCGCGTTGTTGTCACCAGATTATCACTTGTCATCACTTCATTTAAACTTCGGTTCATGTTTCTTTCAAAACGTAAATCTCTGTTAGTGACTATCCCAATAAGTTTCCCTTCATCATCAACAACAGGAATACCACCAATTTTATATTCTTTCATGATATCCAGAGCATCAGAAACAATCCCTTCTTTTGAGATGGTTATGGGTTCATGAATCATTACACTCTCAGCACGTTTTACTTTTCTAACTTGTTCGGTTTGCTCTTTAAGAGTCATATTTTTATGAATTATTCCCATTCCTCCTTCGCGAGCAATTGCAATTGCCATACTTGCTTCAGTTACAGTATCCATTGCTGCAGAAATAACTGGTGAATTCAATTGAATATTACGACTGAACATCGTTGTAAGTTGCACGTCCCTTGGAAGTGTCTCAGAATGAGCAGGAACCAGTAATACATCGTCAAATGTTAGGCCCTCAGAATTTACTTTATCTGCTAAAAAAGACATTATCTAATATTTGGTTAAATTTAAACGGTGTGAAATTACAAAAATTTGGTCAAATTCTGTGGTTTTTTTAACTTTGATTAACACTTTTGTATATCATTTTAAATAGCTTATTTATTTGTAATTATTGATGGATAGAAAATATAGGAATAGGCTGATAAAAAAAACCGATCAATTTGAATGATTTTAAGCAGATATTGACAAAACACTGGGGGTATTCAGACTTTCGCCCTTTGCAGGAAGATATCATAAGGTCGGTATTTGAAGGAAGAGATACGCTTGGTTTGCTACCTACTGGAGGAGGAAAGTCTATTACTTTTCAAGTTCCAGCTCTGGCTAAGGAGGGCATTTGCATAGTTGTTACTCCATTAATAGCCCTAATGAGGGACCAGGTTTCTAATTTACAAAAAAAGGAAATTAAGGCTATTGCAGTGAATTCATCAATGTCGAAAGATGAAATAGATATTGCTCTGGACAATTGTATTTTTGGTGATTTTAAGTTTTTGTATTTGTCCCCCGAAAGATTGGCATCTGATTTATTCAAAGTTAGACTTGAAAAAATGAATGTCAATCTGATTGCCGTTGATGAGTCGCATTGCATATCGCAATGGGGCTACGATTTTCGCCCTTCATATTTGAATATTGCAGAAATCAGAGACTTGTTACCTGAAGTGCCAGTTCTGGCTCTTACTGCAACTGCAACACCCAAGGTAGTGGAAGATATTATGGATCGGCTTAAATTCAGAGAGAGAAATTTGTTTCAAAAGAGCTTTGAACGGACTAACCTAACTTATAGGGTTGATAACGTAGAAGATAAGAACAGAAGATTGTTGAACTATTGTAGTGATCACAAAGGTACAGCCATTGTGTATGTCAGAAACAGAAAGAAAACAAAGGAGATTTCAGATTTTTTAAAATTGAATAATATTTCTTCCGATTATTATCATGCAGGCATAAACCATGAGTCCAGAAGCAGTAAGCAGGAGAATTGGCAAAACGGTAAAATAAGGGTTATTGTAGCTACAAATGCTTTTGGAATGGGAATAGATAAATCGGATGTAAGGCTTGTTATTCACATGGATTTGCCTGACTCAATAGAAGCATATTTCCAGGAAGCAGGAAGAGCAGGAAGGGATGAAAAATCTGCCTTGGCTGTACTGATTGTTAACAAGGCTGATAAAAGACTTGCTGAACAAAGGATTTCTAATACTTTTCCTGAAATACAACTAATTAAAGACATTTATCAGGCATTAGGTAATTATTTTCAACTTGCAATTGGAAGTGGGAAAGGGCAATCTTTCGATTTTATTCTTCATGATTTTCTTCATAAATATAAGTTTAGTGCTCTCGTTGCTCATAACAGTATTAAAATCTTGCAAAGGGAAGGTTATATTGATATTTCGGATGAATTTAATAATCCCTCGAGAATTCATTTTAAAATATTAAGAGACGATCTTTATAAATTTCAAGTATCAAATGCTAAATATGATGGATTTATTAAGCTGATTTTAAGATCATATACAGGTCTGTTTTCATCTTATGTTGCTGTAGATGAGAATCTCCTTGCAAAACGTTCCGGATTAAGCAGAGATGACGTTTATAAATATTTAGTCAGACTATCTTCAAGTCAGATTATAGATTATATTCCGATGAAGAGAAATCCTGT
>JAGLSB010000543.1 GCA_023135955.1 Bacteroidales bacterium
CCCGATAGCTATCGGGAGGAGGGGGGCAGTACATCATTCATTATTATCCATATAAAATTTCTTTCTAATTAAATATAAATCTATCCTCACCTCCATGTGCATTATGGCATTCCAGACAACTTATATTATCTATCTCCTCGTGAGCTTCATTTTGTAATAATATATTTATATCATGACAATTTGTACATAAATCCTGCCCTGTACGTAATAATAAATTCTCCTTATCTGAGCTATGTGAATC
Source organism: Bacteroidales bacterium (assembly GCA_023135955.1). Lineage (GTDB taxonomy): Bacteria > Bacteroidota > Bacteroidia > Bacteroidales > JAGLSB01. The sequence continues at coordinate 242 of JAGLSB010000543.1, forward strand.
ATGGCAGGTATTACAATATCCAGCAGCTACAGGTCCATGTACATACTTATAATTTTTATTAAAATTATCGTGACAGTTCAGGCATGTACCTTCAACCAAATAATTATTATTTACAGCTCCGTGTGGGTTATGGCAATCAATGCAGTTATTTTCTCCAATATCGGAATGCAAATTACCAAGACTTAAAGCTGATGATTCATGACATGTAAAACACAATTCTTTCCCTTCTTTAACTAATAAGTTTGAGATTTTTGATTTATGGGGGTCGTGACAAGAAGTACAGTATCCTCCTTGTACCGGACCATGTAAAGATTTATAAGTTTCATTAAAGTCTTCATGGCATAGATAACATAGGGCAGGTTGAGGTTTGATATACGCACCTAAGAAGTTTTTATCATGGCAGGAGTTACATTCATTCTCGGCATACGGGATATGTATAATTACCTGAGGTATAATACTTGAACTATCTATTTGTATAATTTGAGTAGAACTGTCAGTTAAATTGATTTCTATATTTTCATTTACTGAAGGATCCGGTACACCGTCGAAAAAAAATGACAAATACTTATAATTATCAGGAGTTACACAAGAACTTATTGAAGTAATAGCAATTACAATGTATATGCTATATTTTACCAACTTATTTTAAATTATTTATTATTAGAAACCATACTATTTTTAAGATTCACAGCGTTTAAATATAAAAAATATTTGTAACAATATTCCAAAGTAAGTATGAAATTATTTTTCATTTCGAATTTTTAAAATACTCTTTTAAGACTTACAAAAATGCCGCCTAATTCGACATCATTATTTGTCATATTTCTATGAAAATATTCTAACCCAAAAGAATAAGTCCAAGCCCTGATTTGCGATTGATATTTTATTTTACTTTTTAAAAAGTTTAAATATATATTTTGGCCATCTTGGTTTCTGTAGTCTAAACTATACACAATAGAAGATTTTGAACGCATTAAATATCTGGTATTTAAAGAAGTACTGAAAAATGATTGATTTCGCAGATTATTAGATTTAAGATATTTTGAATAACTGTTACTAAGTGAAAATCTAATTTTTTTTATATCAATATACCCATTAGCATATGATCTAAGTATATTATATGATAATATTTCTCCCTCTTGTTCTTCATACTTTATACCTACTTTGTAATATTTTGTCCGTGATTCTATTCCGGCTGAATATACTGTATATTCTCTAAAACTGGAATTTTCAATATTTGCCGATTTTGCAAATTTGTGATCTTCAATACTGAAATAAACTGATAACAAATACTTAAAGAGTGTTATTCTTGCTCTGAACATATTTGAATTCAAATTGTAATTATCATTAAATTCTCGATTAGCAACATAATCTACCAGTATTATGTCATTATTTGTTATTTCACCTCCGGGTATTCTTTGTAAATCAATATAGTCTCCTTGATCTATCAAGTAGTAATCAATATTTTCATGATAAATGATTGAGCCTCCTAAACTTTTAACAACAATACTTCCTAAAACTATGTTAGGATTGTCAAGTAATAAAATATCTAAATCTGATATAACATGCGCTTCATTGTAAATATAGAATACATCTGAAATATCAGTTTTGCTAGACCTTTCATTAGTAAAATTATATGAAAGATTTAAGAAACCGGCAGGAACTTTTTTCTTGTACTTAAATTGAATACCTTTCCTTATATTAGTTTCATTAAAGGAAGTATGATTTAACCTTCTGTATTCGTACAGAATATTTGTGTTTAAGCTTGAGTATAATTGATGATTTAACTGAGCTATAATACTATTTGCTTTATTGTGTGAAAAATCTCCTGAAAAATCAGAGAATCTGTATTTTGTATTAAAAATAAATTCATATGGCAATTTAAATTCATAATTTTCATCTAAACTGAAGTTATTAGTATTAAGAATTCCTTTTCGATTCGAATTTTGTATATTGGAGTTTAAACGATGATTATTGGATTTATCTAAGAAAACAACACTATTTAATCCTAAAAACTGTAATTCTTGTTTTGTATCTTCAGTAAAAGAGTAACCTCTTGAAACATCTGTGTATTCATATTTGAACTTATGTTTATCATTTTTAAAGAAAGTTCTTTTTATTGAGCCTACTATTTTCTTTTTATTTGTTGTGTATTGATGATTAACAGGAAGTTTATCCAGTTCTGAAAATGAATTTATGGATGATATTATTAGTGGAAGCCTCGGATCTCTGCTACCTAAGTTAAATCCCCATGTTTTACTTTTGGATTTAACAGATGATATATTTTCACTATTATAAAAATTATCATTAATATTATAGAATCCGCTTACAATGATTTTGCTGTTTTTAAATAATTCTCCATGCAGGCCAAATTTCTTTTTTGAAATATCATCTATTCTGTCAGGGAAAACTTCGGAAATATTTCTTTTAAATTCTGGACTATATTCAGTATTTATTTTAAGATAGAGAAAATTCGAATTCCATAAATAACTTTTTGTTTTAATATTCACTGTAGGTGCAATATGTGAAATCTTCTCAATATCATTAAAGGATTGTCCAGCATATAACCTCTTATTGTAAAAGCCATCCAAACCTACTTCACCGTTAATATCTGTAATTTTCAAGAGACCTAAAGATATTGTTCTTTGACCCTTCGCTTCATTACAGATACTACATAAGGTTAGAAAAACAATAGTATAGAAGAAAATTCTCATAACCCAGATATTCAAAATTTAAAATACCCTATCGTCATCCACATGAGGATTGTGACATTCATGACAAACAAGCATAAACTCTTTTTTGGGTTTATGGGGGGGGTATGCATGCAGAGGAACACCACTTGTTGCAAGGACATGTACTTGTCTGTATGAATCGA
>JAGLSB010000544.1 GCA_023135955.1 Bacteroidales bacterium
TGATAATGGTTAAACTGCCATTCGCGTGGATTTCCCTTTTTACCAACTAGTTGTGAAAAGAAACTACGGCCATCTACCGGATCATTTTCATTCAATGTAATGGTTGCAGCCTCGGCTAATGTTGCATAGAAATCTGTAAAATCAATAAGATCATTTATCTCCTGTCCCCTGGTTTGTCCTTTCCAATAGGCCACAAAAGGAACATGAGTTCCCATATCTGTAGTGCTTCCTTTTCCTCCTTTAATATCTTGTCCATTCCATTGGGATGTTATTTTGCGGTTCGTTCCGTTATCAGCAGTAAAGAGGATGATTGTATTCTCAAGCTGGCCAACTTCATCCAGTTGTTTTACGATTTTCCCTACAATTTTGTCAAGGTAATTCACCATGGCAACAAAGTTGGCTTTTTTCTCTGTAACATTTTTGGGCTCTAAATTACTCACCTGCGTCCTGGGAGCATCTCCTATATTGTCGGGTGTAGGAACAAAAGGATCATGCACAAGAACAGTGGGGTAGTAGATGAAAAATGGACCGTCTTGATTTTTATCAATAAAATCACAAACAAAGTCTGACATGATATCCGGGCCATATTTTCCCAAATTATCTTCCACAGTCATAACTTTCCCGTTTTGCTCCAAAGGAGGACTCCAGAAGCGCTCGGTCATATTGGGCACTTTTTTCTTTTCTACCGGTATTGTTAATTGCCATAAGCAATATTCGTCAAATCCGGATTTGTAAGGGCGTGTACTATCGTTAAAACCATCCGCTTTATGATAAAGACCATTCAATTGCCATTTCCCTGCAACAGCAGTCTTGTATCCGGCTTGCTGCATGAGATGACCGAAGGTTTTTTCATTTGGATCGAGATAACCAAAATGGGTATAATTACGAAAATTGTACTTCCCTGTCATAATTTTCACCCTTGAAGGGGTACAGATTGGCGTTGAGTAACAATGATTAAATTGAAGGCCCTTTTTAGCCAAGGCATCAATGTTTGGTGTTTGATAATCCTCAGCACCATAAGTTCCAAAGCACTCCCAGCTCACATCGTCAGCCATTATAAGAACCACATTGGGAGGGCGATCCATCTCTCTGGAATCACTTTGGGACCGCGCCTCCAATCCGAAAAGCCCCGTCAGTATAATTGTAGAAGCTATTTTGTACATCATCATTATTTTCTAGGTCCCACTTTTGAAAGATCAATTGGTACTATCCCCATTTCCAAAGCAGGCGAACCTGGTTTAAAGCTAAAATCACCGTTTTCAGGATCCACGAATAAGGGATCATCTGCCCGGCTATTCATATCTATTCCGTCTGTCTGGTTTTTGTCCAGGACAGCTTTTCCTTTATCATGATCAGCTTTACAGAAGTATATATTAAAATCTGTATCAGCATCCTTCACACGGGCCAGCTTTCGTCCCCTGCGATCCTCAGTCATCCTTCCTGGACCTGGTGGAAGTTCATCAATAAAGGTACAGGTATCCAATGAGGAATAAAAGATATTTCGCTGGATGACAGCTCCCTGATTGGGACCTTCACGCATGGACAAGTAGTTGCCACGCGGTGGTGCGATGATATCCACAACAAAATTATTAACTGCACTGTTGTTCAGTTTTAGTATGATACCCTGGGATGTGCATTTATAGATCAGGTTTTCAGCAAACAAGGTCCCTGTCTGTCCGCCATCTGTGCGCATGGCTGCCTGCATAGGAGTGGCACCTACCATATGGTGAATATAGTTACGACGAATCACATTACCTTCGCCGGCACCCCGAACATAAATGGCATTGCCATCACCCATTCTCATCATACTGTGATGGATTTCATTGTATTCTATCATATTGTCGGTAGAGTGGAGATATGGCAGGACATCCTTTCGCGTTATATTCTCCGGCATATTAGGAAATTCATTCCACCTGATAGTCCTGACCAGTTCCCTGCCATCATCTCTCATAAAGAAATGAGACATGCATCCTGAAATAATCAGCCCAGTATAATTAGTATGATGTATAAGATTATTTGCTATCCTGTTTTCTCCACTTTGCCAGATAAAAATACCCGGTGAATGCCAGTATACCTCTCCTATGTGATGTACATAATTGTTAAATATCAGATTTTTTTTATTAACATCCTTCGTACCGGGCCCATAGCCACTTAACAAAATGCCGCCTCCACCCATATGCTCTATATGATTTCCTACAATGCTATTACTAATCCCATGCAAATCGACTCGTATAGCCCCGCTTCCACTGTGCAGGAAATGACAGTTTTCTATCACGCAGTTTTCCGTACCCCGTAAACGCAACATGGCATTGTCTTTATCAAGAAAATCCCAGTCATGTTGCAATCCTTTATCCGTATTTAACTGCTGATAACGCTTAGCATGCTTGAAAGTTAAACCACTAAAACGCAGATTCCGAACTGGAATATCAGATGGTCCATCAAAGTCGATCTCACCTTCAATGCGAATGAGTTCATTGAGGGAGGGCGCATAAATTTCTGAATCGTTTCTTGGCCAGATATAGACTTTACCTTCATTGGTATTCAACACCCACTCTCCGGGTTCATCCAATTCCTCAAGTACATTTTCAATCCAGCAATTCTTCATTCTTTTCAGAAAATGAAGTTTATTCATCGCGTAGGTAGCATCCAGCGAGGTCGTAGCTATGCCCGACTGTTCATCCACTGATTCCAGGGGAAGAATATTCATGATCCATGCATGATGTGGACGGATCAATATCTCAACATCTTCCAGATTGGACCATTTTTTTAACTTCCCTTCAGGAAAAGAAAGTCGGTTTTTAGCATTCTTTTCTCCCGGGTAAAAGCTCTTTGAACGGGCGCGGGGAAGTAATCCCTGATCGTCATAGAGTGTAAAAAACCGATTTGATGTTTCAGCCACGTATACATTTCCCTTAGCAGCTTTTGGTAAACCTGGCAATTCATCTCTTATCTTTTTCCATTCAGTAATTTCTATGCCTGAGCTGAATATCGGTTTTTCACCTGGAAAGGCTTTATACGTGATCAGCTGTCCTCCTTCACCTGAATCTTCCAATCCAAATACTATGGTTTTATCCAATTGATACAATCCGCCGCGAATCAACACGGTAATATCCTCTTTCGTACTCTTCTTTAGTTCACAGACCGCATCGCGTGCACGACCAAGTGTTAAAAAAGGTCCGTCATTTTCGGCTGGTTCCGCTATCGTACCAGACCATTTATCTGAACCCTCAGGAGAAACGTAGAAGTTTGTTGCGCCAGCTATTGCGCTGGCAAGGAGAAAGATGATTAGTAGAGAAACTTTATTCATTTTTGTATATTTAATTAGCTGTGGCAAATTGGCTGATGCGGAGCTGAAGTTCGTGATTTTTTCTTACATGGTTTCTATTTTTTTGGCCAAATTTTAATTAATTGTTTTTCCGCTCTCAATCCCTCAAATGGACCTGGAGTAGGATTGGATTTGTCTCGTGGATTGCCAAAATAATCGGTATCTATTACTACAGGCGAACCATTAGGGTACTCAAAATTGGCATCAGAGATAATGGTCTTACCCAATATCTCTGTTGTGACCAATTTGCGTTTTTGATCTCTCGTCCAAGCCGGGTTATTGAACCATTCGATATAAAAGCCATCCTCTTTCTTTATAATTTCCAGGTTTATAATATCATCCACAATCATTGGATCACTTTCTTTTTTATATGGTAAAGCACCATTAATGTATATGTTCCCTCCCATTAACAGTGGCAATTTTTCATCATCATATTCTACCGGCTTTGTTCTGCTTCCTCCAAATGCCATCGATTCCTTTTCAGGTGCAGCATAAATATTATTGTAGAAACGATCATCACCAGGACAGTCATTGATATACATACCAGCAAAAGTAGTAGAATGAGGCACAAGATAAGGAGAAGTTCGCGAGGTATTTGCAATTACCCCTTGTTTGTCGAATAAATTGTGAACCATAGCACTCCCACGCGATCTGTTGGTAAAAGCTGTTGATACTACAATGTTATTGGCACACAGGATTGGTCCATGATTTACCTCTAGATAAAGACCTGAATTATCGGTATCGAATATCAGGTTATTGCGAATAATTGAACCTTGTCCCAGCCAATCGAGCCAGATTCCTCGTCCTTTATTCCCAATATTATAAACACAATTATCCTGAATGATAATATCCACCCCGGCATGCAACTTAATACCTCCCTGCTCCATACCATCGAAGTGTTCCAGTACATTGATATCTGATATTTCATTTTCCTCAATGATGGAAAAAGATGGTCCCATATTGCCAACAATGCCTGCCTGACCACAATCTTTAATTCGGTTATTCCTGATGATGTGGTGTCCGATCTTTTCGCTGGTCCATAGTTCATGTTCCGAGGCATACTGGAATGCAGCAATCATACCCGGAGCATTCATCACAGAAGCAGTATCCAGGTCCGGTCGTCCAAGACAAACGCCGGTACATTTTGAATGGCTGATGTAATTATTCTCGATAATCCATCCTTTTGACCAGTTTGGTCCAATCAGTCCTTTTTGTGGTTGCGTTGGGGCCGCCCAATTAGGAGCCGCTTGTTGCATGGTAAATCCACGTACTGTAATGTAGTTCAATCCTGTTTGATCGGGAAAAAAAACGGTTTCGCGCACGTTGATTTCCACTTCCTCTTTGTTGGGATCAACATTCGGGAATTGTGCCATAATGGTTGTTGTTCCATCCACTTTCCCAAACCATAGTAGAGCTTTGTTTTTCCGAGCCATTAACTGCTTTTCAGATTCAGCTTCTTTCAGCCATTCTCCATTAAGATAAACTACACCGGTATGATATTTTCTTCCCCTGGGAAAAAACCAGTGTCCTTTTATCTCTTCGGCATAAGGGTTATAATTGCCAAAGAAAGTGTTAGGCAACTCCTTTTTCCAGATATCTCCTTCAACTTTTACCCATCCTTTGATGACTTCAGAACCTTTGATGATTACCTTTTCGCCCTGCGCAGATTGATACGTAATACGTTTATCATCTGATAATCCTCCACGAGGCGCGTTAATGCTTTCACGATACACACCTTCGTGAACTGTTACCATATCGCCAGGTTGAGCAAGATTTGCCGCTGCTTGTATTGTTAATAAGGGCTTTTCTTTCGTTCCGGGATTATTATCCGAACCGTTTTTTGCAACATGGTATTCCTTAACTGAAGAACAGGAGAAAGTAAATAATGCTGCTACTATTATGATCAGTATTCTCTTCATATTTCCTCCTACTTCAATTCTTTAGAAACTTTCTCGAAATACTTTTTCTGCACCATTTCCGGATTATAGTCCAGCCACTTTTCAGGAAAAGTATCCGGCAGTCCAATTTTATCCATATCAATGTATTCATATCCTTCTTTGAAAAGCTGATCGTTTGGATTTAGAACTACTTTTCCATCTACAATTGAGAGAGCTGTTATTTTTCTATAATCAAGTTGAAAACCTTTTTCTATGCTGGTATGTGCCACTTTTCGAGCTGCTTCTTCATCAATGAAGGAAGAATAGCAGATATTGCCTTCTTGCTGAATCTTTTCGAATTCAATAATGAGTCCCGCATCCTTAAATCTTTGAGGCATGCTTTCATATGTATTTGCATTCATAAATAGAGGACTTCTATTGAATGTGGCGTAAAAAACATTGTTCTTAAGTTCCATTCCATCACTCCTGCCGCATCTGATTTCGAACCAACCTCTGCCTCCTTCCCAGCTTTCGTCAAGGGCACTACCATAGCAATCTATAAAGAAGTTGTTAATCGCTTTATGTCCTTTACCTTTAAATACTAAACCGCCACTCTGAGTGTTGTGCAAAATGTTCCCAATGAAAATGATATTTTTGGATGATCCAACACCATCGGTTCGCAATCCTGCACTGGCATGCGAACCGGTAATGTCGTGAATATAATTGTACTGAAACTTATTATTTTCACCACCGGCTATAACATAAAAAGCATTGCCATCACCTAATATATCAACTGCACGATAAATCTCATTGTACTCAATGGTATTATCGCCTGAAATAGAACCATTCAAACGTATTGCATTGTATGGTGTATGATGGATAAGATTATGTGCTACATGGTTTTTGCTTGATTGAGATATTAAGATTGCAGGAGCCCCCCAATACGCTTCTCCATTATGGTGTATATGATTCCCTTCTACTATATTGCCATAGCTGGAATCTTTGTTGTATTGAAAGCCGCGAATATTAATGCCTGCACCACCAATTCTTCTAATCATATTCCCTTTAATACTATTGTATTGTGCGCTCTGTTCTAGAATGATCGCATCAGCGCCTGTATTTTCAAAAGAGCACTCTGAAACAGAACAATTCTTTGCATTTTGAAATTTAAGTAGTGATTTGGGCACATCTCTGTAGATCCTGCCTTCTTTTTTAGACTTTGAGACATGACTCCATGTGAACCTTTTTCCATTAGTGAACACAAGTCCCTTGAAGTGAATATTTTCCACAAGAATATCGTCTTCATTTTCCGGGGTTACTTCTCCTTTTACACGAATATATTCCACGAGCATGGGCACATTAATTTCGCTTGGCTTGCTATTTGAAAAGAGATATATTTTGTTTTCGCGTGTATCGACATACCAGTTGCCCGGTTCGCGCATACCCTCTGGACAATTAGCTATCCATGCAGAAGTAGTGCCATCCCAAGGCGATTTTCTTATCTGCCCAAGTGCATAAAAGTCTTCAACATTCACCGTTATAACCTCAGTTCCAGGATCATAATCCACCAGTGGTCGGTTGTAAATCACCCAATCACAGGTGGGAATAATGACCAGTTCTTTATCCTTCACATTACTCCAATCGGAAACAATCCCTTTAGGCATTTTCATTTTGTTCCGAGCATTAGGAACTCCTCTTGTTCCAGCCCATGTCTCATATTTTACGGGAGGAACAAATCCTTTTGTCATTGAACGTGGCAATACCTTGTTGCCCTGAAACAAGTATTTTATTCTACCCGCACCTTCCGGCAATGGTGCACTCCAAATATTACCTTTGGCTTCAATGGGGAAAGCATCAGAAAGTTCCTTTTCTTTTTCCCAGCGTGTTACCGGTTCTTCGGAGGTCAGAACCGGGTTTTCGCCTTCGACCGCTTTGTAGGTGATTTTTTGATTTTCTGAACCGGAATCTTCTAATGTAA
>JAGLSB010000545.1 GCA_023135955.1 Bacteroidales bacterium
CTGATTTTAACCATCAGTTGTAAACCTGCTATTGAAAAGGAGCAGGAAGAAGTCATTGTTTATGAAGCAAATTGGGAATCGCTCAAACAGCATGAAGTTCCTGAATGGTTTCTGGATGCTAAATTCGGTATTTACACTCATTGGGGTGCTTATGCAGTTCCTTCATGGGAAAATGAATGGTATCCTAGATTAATGTATTCTCAGAATGATAAGAAAAGAGCTAGTAAGTTTTACGATTATCATAAAGAAACATGGGGTGATGTAAGTGAATTTGGATATAAAGATTTTATCCCTCTCTTTACTGCTGAAAATTTTGACGCGGAAGAATGGGCCGATTTATTTAAGAAATCAGGAGCGCAATTTGCCGGTCCGGTAGCTCAGCATCACGATGGACTTGCTATGTGGGATAGTGAACTCACGGAATGGGATGCAGTGGATATGGGCCCAAAAAGAGATATCGTAGGTGAGCTGGCCGAAGCAATAAGAGCACAGGATATGAAGTTTGTTACATCTTTTCATCATGCTTTTTCATGGAAATATTATGAACCTTCTTATGAACTGGAAAACACAGATACAAAAGATCCGGAATTCGCAGGTGTAGGAAAAATTTATCCTCCGGTTCACAAACAAGGTGATCCTCCAACTCAGGAGTTTCTCGATGATTGGCTCAACAGACTAAAAGAGGTAATCGACAATTATGAGCCCGATTATCTGTGGTTCGATTTTGGCTGGGGCGATCCTGCCTTTGAAAAGCACAATCAAAAATTCTTTGAGTATTACTATAATGCTGCTCTCAAATGGGACAAAGAGGTAGTGGTAACTTATAAAAAGGATCATCTCCCCCGTGGAGTGGCCGTTTTGGATTTAGAAAGAGGTCAGCTAGATACTTTAGCCAGCTTCCCATGGATTACAGATACTTCTGTCGATTTAAAATCCTGGTCATATATCACGGCACCCGATTATAAATCTGTAAATACACTGGTCGATAATCTGGTAGACAGAGTGAGTAAAAATGGAAATCTTTTACTGAATATTGGCCCTAAACCTGATGGCAGCATTCCGGAAGAGCAAAAAGAAATGCTTCTTGGTATTGGTGAATGGTTAAAAGTAAATGGTGAGGCAATATATAATACAAGGCCATGGACTAGTTACGGTGAGGGAGAAACAAAAATGGTAACAGGGCATATGACAGAAAGATCAAATAAAGGACGTAGCTATACTTCATCCGATATTAGATTTACTACTAATGGGAATGATTTTTACGCTACTCTCCTCGATTGGCCGGAAGGAAATAAAATTACAATAAAGAGTCTGCATTCCGGTGAAAATCTGGATAAGCGGAAAATAAAAAGCATAATGCTTTTAGGTGTTGAAGGTGAACTTGAATGGACAAGAGATGAAAATGGACTTCATGTTTCTCTTCCTGATGAAAGACCTTGCGAGCATGCCTATTCACTTAAGTTAAGTTTGAAGTAAACTCTATTAACAGGAAATCCCTATTGTTTATAGCAACTAATACTGAAACTTGAGATATTTTCAGTACATATTAGTTATAATTACAATCATCTTGTCGCTAATGACGAAATACTTAAATCATAGATTTATGAAGAATATCTTGATATTAATGATAATTAGCTTATTGACAATCTCATGTAATGAGAATAATAATGTATATGTTTCAGGAATAGGATTGGATACTAATGATGGTACAATAAACAAACCCTTCAAAACAATCTCGGTAGCACTGGAAAAAATGAACCCCGGAGATACTTGCTTCATCAGAGAAGGAAGATATTATGAAAATTCAATTATTCCATTAAAACATGGAAATGAGGAAGCTCCCATTGTGATTATGGCCTATCCCGGAGAAAAGGTAGTTCTGGATGGAAGTGTTAAAATTGATAATGACTGGGAGTTGCACGAGGGAAATATTTATAAAACAAAAGCAGACGAAGATATGTGGCAATTGTTTTATGACGGCAGGTGGATGATGATGGCCAGATGGCCAAACGCATTTTTCGATGATGGTTCAATCTGGGATCAAAAAGGAACATGGGTAAATGGTGATCCCACTATGGAGAATGGAACATACAGAATAAACCCTGCACCTGGTAAAAATCCTTCTGAGCTGGATTTTGATCTGCAAAATGCATTGGCGGTTCTGAATGTTGGAAGTTTCAGGACTTTCTCCAGGGAAATCACTTCGCATAATAAGGGAAACAGTGAATTCAGATATGAAAAATTCCCTAGGTCTTCCTACAGGACTAAACATCATTATGCATTTATTGAAGGAAAATTGGAACTTCTGGATGCTGAAAATGAATGGTTCTACGATAAAGAAGATAAATTATTATACGCTTATTTTCCTGGAGGTGGGAAGCCTGATAAAGAGGTAAGGGCGAAAACACGGACCTATGCCCTGCAGTTCTCAGAATCTTCTTTTATTGAGATCAGAGATATTGATTTCTTTTCAACGACAGCAAAATTTGATAACTGCAGCAATATTACACTGGAGAATTGCAATTTCAATTATCCAACATATTCAAAAAGGATGTTGAGGGTTGAAGAACTCACTCCGACTACCGAATTCGCATCAAATGAAAAGCCTGACTATGGAAATAATAAAATTATTAATTGCAGTTTTCAAAATACTGATGGTACTGCATTAATTGTAGATGGAGATAACAATCTTCTCGAAAACTGCTATTTTAATATGATCGATATTTCAGCTTCCGATATCCAAAACATTGGAGTATCTGTCAGATTTAGCGGGAAGAATAATTTAATCAGACACAATACGATTGAATATTGTGGAGCATCTGAAATTTTATCTCCTGGCATTGAAGCTGTAGTCGAGTATAACAGAATTTCAAATAGTGGGATGTTGCAAAGCGATGGAGCACTGATTCATTGTATGAAACCTGAACAGCCTGGAGTGGAAATCAGATATAACTGGTGTCACGACTCCGAAAAATATGGAATTCGTTTCGATGGGAAGCCGGCAAGTATTAATGGGCTGGTTCATCATAATGTAGTTTGGAATGTTGGAGGAGGCTATCAACTTAAAGGGGATGCTCATTTCGTTTATAATAATACCGGACTGGATTGTAAAACAAAAAATGATTTCATCTTTCTTTCTGACCCTCAATATGGTGGACATAAAAGCAGTTCCATAAAAAATAATCTCGGTGGAAAAATTGCAGGTCACCGGGATCAATCGTCCGATAATTTTCCAACACAAGGGGATTATACCAATAACTGGAATGGATACGATTATGAAGTATCAGTAAAATCTATTCTTGTTGACCCGGATAATCTAGACTTTAGACCTAAAGAAAGATCATCCATAGTTGATGCCGGTATTGTTCTGGATAACATAAATGAAAATTTTGTTACTGATGCACCCGATATTGGAGCTTATGAATTCGGTGAAGAAAATTACTGGATACCTGGAAGAATGCTTGATAAAGCCTCTAATCCTATTCCGCGCAATAATAGTATTATTAAGTATGGGGAATTGGAGTTAATATGGCTTAAAGCTTATAAAGCTTTAGAACACAGGATATATTTTGGTGAAAGTGAGAATGCGGTAAAAAATGCTGATGAATTATCAACTGAATTTCTGGGGAAACAAAACCATAATATAATAAATACCGGTGAACTTACTGAAGGTAGATATTTTTGGAGGGTAGATGAATTAGTAGGAGAGAAAATTATTGAAGGGGATGTGTGGAGCTTTAATGTTATAGCTGATTAGAATGTACAAAAAGTTTATTTTAGTTTTTCAATTATTATTGATCATTTCCTTGAACAGTAATGCAGATTTTAAAGTTTTTGAGAGTTCATTTGAATTCGAGACTTCAGGATTGATAACAGATTTTAATTCACTTGAAAAATGGGAAATCAGGGAAAGAAATGATGTTAGTTTTGAAGCTTATATAGATAATACTACAGCTTATGACGGGCTAAACTCTTTAAAAATCAATACCCTTTATAAAGGACTTCCTGAGGCAAACTTTAATATTGCCATCGTTCAGAATAGTCTCAATCTGATGAGCTTTTCAGCAGGTGATCTAATTGAAATTTCATTTTATGCCAAATCGCTGGAAGCAAATAATTCCATTGCCTATAAGTTGGCAGATATTGAAGATAAGGTACTTAACGGCATAGTTAATCTAAGCCAGGAATTCACTAAATATACAATTCCCTTTACCATTTCAGCAAGTTCAGCGGAATATAATTTTCGATTTTTTATGGCCGAGGACACCGGTACTTTCTGGATCGATAAAATTGATGTAGTAGTAAAAACAGCACCGCAACCAGGAGTGCAAAATAATTATTACGTCGCCACTAATGGAAACGATTCTGGAACCGGTAGCATTACAAATCCATTTGCCAGTATAACCAAAGCAGTGAGCCTAATGGGTCCGGGCGATAGTTGTATAATTCGTGAAGGCAGATATCATGAAACGGTTTCCCTCTCCGGACTGAAAGGAAGCTATCATGAACCAATTGTATTTTCTTCATATCCTGGCGAAAAGGTAGTACTCGATGGAAGTATCGAAGTTGGAGGGAATTGGGAATATTCAGGAAATGGCATTTATAAAACTTTTATTGACCAGGATATTTGGCAATTATGGGTAGATTCCATACCTGCAACGCTTGCCCGATTTCCAAATTCTACCGTTTGGTCTGAAGAATTCTGGGATCAGACAAAATCCTGGTCAGTTTCCACAGGAAATAACGGATACAGAAATGATCCTGAACTCGCACAATTCGATTTTAGTTTAGATGGAGCCGTAATGGTTATAAATATAGGTAACTGGAGAAGCCGGGCAGCTATTGTAAAGAACCATTTGCCCGGAACTACTGAGTTTGATTACGATCCTTTTACAGACGGTTCATATAAAGACAATCCATCTCATTCTTATTTTCTTACTGGAAGGAAGCTTCTTGATTCCCCGGGTGAATGGTTTTACGATTCAAAAGTTGATAGTTTGTTCCTGATCCCGGAAGACGGACAAACCCCCGACAATAAAAAAATACGCGCTAAAAACCAAAGCTATTTCTTTGACACATACGGAACTGCTTCGCATATTCAAATACATGGTTTTACATTTTATGGAACAACAGTAAACCTAAATAATTGCCTTGGAGCAGTCATAGAAAATTGCGATTTTTTATATCCGGCCTCATCCAAAAGATCTTTATCATCGACAGAGGATGCTCTACATACCAATTTAATTGAATGCGACAGTTTGCTGGTTAAGAACTCCAGCTTTCAATATTCTGATGGTAAATCATTAACCTGCACAAGTGCCACAAATCCTACCCTGGAAAATAACTTATTCTATATGATAGATTATGCCTGTCTGGCCGGCGGATCAAATTCTTATACCATTCAATTTGATAAAAACTTGTCTCCGGTTGTAAGGCGAAATACTATTAAATATGCTGGTGCTTCTGAAGGTTTAAGAATTGCGGGAGCTTCAGGAGAAGGAATATTGATAGAATATAATCTTCATACACGTACTGGCTTGATGCAAACAGACGGAGCAAGTATACAAATACCACCAGGGTCAGGGCCAAATGATGCAATAATTCGTTACAATTGGTTTATTAATATGCGAAGAATGGGGGCAAGATTCGATGGCGATCCTGCCGGAGAATATGGAAATGTTTATCGTTCTGTTTCTGCACATGGCTCGCACAAAGGATTCAGGATGAAAGGTGATAATCATGAATTTTATCATCTTACCGCCTTTGATGCTTTTGGTGGTGACGATATAAATGTAGCAAAAGATAAAGGTCCGGGTCCAAACGGAGAGTCGAATATGCATAGCGTAATTCATAATTCTGCTGCTCAGAATGTGGACCTTGGTGATAATTTCGTTCCCGCCGCCGATAAAACCAATAACTGGGATGGAGTACGGGATAATACATGCACTCTTTCCTCAATGTTAAACGATCCGCTTAATATGGATTTCCGTCCAAAATGGGACTCTAAATTAGTGGACGCAGGAAAGGAAATTTCCGGAGTGGATTTAATGAGTGGCGAAATTATTGAAGATCCTGGATTAACAAATTATTTTGGAACGGCACCCGATATCGGTGCCTATGAGTACGGAGATACGGTTTATTGGATTCCAGGACGAAAACTCGACAAAGCAAGCTCTGCTATTCCTGCCAGCGATAGTTCAACACATTCAGTATGGGTTGATCTGATGTGGTTGGAAGGATTAAATTGCCATTCAAGTAATGTGTATTTTGGTACAAATGAAGCGGGAGTGAGCGCCGCCACGGAAAATTCACCTGAATACGTGGGAAGATTCTATAACAATATTTTTCATCCGGATACCCTAAAATCAGGTGTAAAGTATTTCTGGAGAGTAGATAATGATACAGAAAATGGAAATATTATTAAAGGAGAAGTGTGGAATTTTACTTCCAGCTATGATGCTAATCCATTATTGTATGAAGTTGAATTTATAATTAC
>JAGLSB010000546.1 GCA_023135955.1 Bacteroidales bacterium
AGAATGGAAGAATGGTTGAATGCAGAAAATTGAACCGTAATCACGTACTCACTTCTTCATCTCTTTCACTTCTTCCCAAATTTCCTATTTCAGAACATCCATTACTTCTGTATAAAATTTTTCAATTTTCACTACGGGGTCTCCGGCTCCAAGGGTTTCAATTGGGAGGTAGCCTTTATAATCAGAATTTTCAATTATATTTTTAATCTTTTGGAGGTTCACAGGAGTTTCAACCTGATTAATATATACGTTCTCTTTTAGCTGCCAGCTAATTGCATATTTAATTGTTTCAGCAATTTCAATATATGGATCTGCAGTACGTAAAGACCCTATATCGAGCATAAGTCCTACCCATTCATGATTAACCAGATCCATTAATTTGCTTACTTCTTCAGCTGTTTTAAGAAAGTCATTATGATTTTGGATTTCAAGAACCACACCATGACTCTTCCCAAATTCGGCACATTCAATAATATCTTCGGCCACCCAAACAGCAATTTCATCCCAGGTATAATTCTCTGGAATATCTTTTCCTGGAAAAATCCTTAAAGCCGGAGCTCCCAATTTTTCAGCTACAATTATCCAGTTTTTAACACGCTCTTTCTCCTTCTCTCTTAATTCAGCATCAGCAAGGCAAAAATCATTTCTTAATCCGGTGCCACAAATATCCAAACCAAGTTCGAATGCTCTCTTTTTTATACTATAAATGTATTCATCTGAAGGGGCTTCAGGGTAGCCCGGGAAATAATATCCGGTTAAGTCCACTCCGTCAAAACCAAGTTCAGAACAGTAGTCCAGCATATCAAAAAGATCCATACTCCCATCTCTTAGTGGAATATTGAAAGAATATGCATTTAAAGCAATTTTATTTCTTAGTCCTGGAGTTTGTTGCTTTTCATCTTCATTCTGATCTGTAGTGTTGCATGATTGTGCAAAAGCAAAAGAACCTAATCCGGCTATTACTGCAGACTTGCCGAATTGACGTCGATTAATTTTTGATATCATAGTATATTAATTTATTTATGCGGACAATTTATAATGAATTTATTTCCTGCATTAGATGCTCGGGAAAATCTATCCCATTTTTTGTGTTTTCAATCCTGTTTTTTATTACTCTTTTTCCCGGGTAAGCAACTTCAGGATTATTAAATTGAATAAAATCCAAAGTATCATTAATTAGGCTGTTCTTATCTGCTTCACTAATAAATATTTCAATATTTATTGCAATGAAAACCTGTGATAATCCGGTTTCGATATCTTTTTCTCCAATTTGTTTCGAGATTTTTCCTCCCGACAGGATGGCTGCTGCCAGATCGAGAACTATTGCTAAAGAGCTTCCTTTCCAAAGTCCGGTTGGTAGTATTCTCTTCGACTCGAGGATTTCATCCGGATTTTTTGTTAGTTCACCTTTTGTATTATATCCACCAAAATCTGGAAGATCTTTTCCCAATTTTTTCATCCATTCAAGCTTACCATATGCAAACTGACTCATCGCCATATCGAGTACAACATGCTCGTTTTTATATGGGATTGCAAATACAAATGGATTATTACCAATATTGGAAATTTCGCCTCCCCATGCCGGCATATTTGGAATTGTATTCGTCCATCCTATAAACATAAAACCTTTTTCTGCAACTTTTCTACCGTAAGTGCCGGCTCGCATCCAATGATTTGTGTTTTGAAGTCCGATTACCCCAATACCACTTTCAGCAGCGAGCTCCCTTGCTCTATTGCTGCAGTGAAGCGCATTTAAAATTCCAGGGCCTAGATTCCCGTTCCATTGTTCAAATGCTCCAAAGGAGTTAATTAATTCAGGTTTTTCTGAAATTTTCACTATACCCTTTTTAACAAAATCGATAAATAAGGGAAAGCGGTTTATGCCATGAGAGAATACTCCATCAAAAGTACTTTCAGTAAAGATTTCAGATATTATTTCAGAATCTGTAGTTGAAAAGCCATGTTTGATAAGCTTTTCGTCCAGGATTTCTTTTAGTTCAAAATATAACAACTTCATAGTGAAACAAGATACGGAAAAACTTGTGGTTTTGGCTTTGTGTTTTTCTTTTTCCCAGTTGTCTAAGCCCGAATAATTAAGATTTATGGATTGGCCGGATTGTAACTGTAATTTCATTTATGAAAATGTTGTAAACTTGAAATATGTATTTCATCATTTATTAAAACGAACCCCAAAAAAAGTTATTATAGCAAGAGCAAAAAGAGCAGAGATAATCCAGGTCCAGTAATTATTAATTTGCGATTCAGCCCACATTTCATATTGTTGAGTAAGAAAGAATTCGCCATTGATAGTCCATAGAATGCCAGCGGTTTCTAGTGAATCAGGAATTGTTTCAAAATATCCGTTTGATGCAATAATTTTGCCCGGCATTCGTATTTCCATATCGTATTTTTTTGCTGACCAGAAAGCTTCACCCATCTTGTCTAGTGCAGATATAGAGCTGTCTATCTCTGTTCTGAAAGTGTTGAAAAATTCCTCACCCATTAATGAAATAAAAAACTGATCTTCATCGATGTTATCTTCAATAAGTAATGGAATAGATCTGGACTCCAGCAATCTCATTTCCTCTCTGCTTATTGTGAGATCAGTATGATTTTCAACAAGATCATAAAAGATATCAATCCATTGTCTGAATAAACCTGTAAATATCCAAATTTCTGATTTGACATCAATGGAATCTTTCAACTCCATAATCTTCAGACTGTCGACTCCATTTTCCAGATTTTTCTGGACAAGGTCTGGTGAATATATAAATTTCAATTCTTCATCTGAAAAATAATCTGACATTGGACAAGAAACATTTAGTGTTTTTTCAATTGTTTCGCTAAACCTTAAATTGCTTGTAAACCATTTAAATTTCTTAGAGAAGGAGGCACTTCTTTGCATAATACTATTACTTCCCTGGTCGTTGTCGTATTCTACATTCAACTCTTCTACATTAGCAAAATGTTTTTCTGCTGTAAAAATCCAGGATGTGTCTTCTTTTTCATTGATCTCAATGAAAATATCTGTATTCCAGGTGCTGTCGATGGGAACTCTTATATTCTCATAATCAAAATCTATCTTGCTTTTTTTTACGATAACAGTTCTGGTAATTGAACCATCTTTATGAATAGTGTTTATCACTTTGGTTTTAGAATCATCACACGAGGATAACAGGATCATGGTGATTGCCAATAAGGACAATTTAATATTTTTGTTCATGTGCATATAATCTATTTAATTCTGTAAGAGGTTTTTAAGTTTTATTGTCCTAAGTAATATCCGAATGATTGTTTTGCATAATGCAAATAGTAATACAATTAATTATGGGTTGGATATTTCAGATATCTTAATTCCTTCTTGTAATAAATGATGAATCTTGATTAAATAATTATACAAGTTATTAGTTAATTAATAGTAAATCAAGAAAAACTGCAAAAAACAACAATTAATTCATTTAAGTTGTCACTGAAATGTAATCTACATAGATAGAAAAACGATAAGTCAAATCTAAAGGTTGAGAATTGTCAAAGTATGCTCATGGAGATATGGAGTTATTATTTTTTCATTAAATCAAATGTGGCAAGAAACTACTCAAACAAAATTGTCAACCCAAATCTATATGGGCCCATAATATGTGCATCATACTCAATATTCCATTGGTCATAAAAGAGACCTTCAATGTCATAACTTGCAACCGGTGAAGCAACATCGGCGAAAAGGGTAATCTAATCCCTCCCCCCAAAACTACTTTCAAATTATAAAAGTTGTGTAATCTATTCAAAACTTATTTGACACAAGTTTTATTAATTAGTATTTTTGATTAGAGGCTTGTTAGTCAGTTATTTAAAATTTATATCAATTCTGCTTCTATGTGGATGTAATGTGGACAAGTGCTACAACGATATAATAATTTATAAGAGTATGTATTCAGGTCTCACTTTTTAATGATATTAGTTTATATTGCAATCAATTAATGTGATTCAACAAAAAACACAAGAATGAAACGACTTACTTTATTATTGTTGATTAATGGCCTCTGCCTGCCATTAATCGCACAGAATAGTTTAGATATACTTACACTCTCCGGTCGATACGGTTTCCCACAGGCCTATGAAAGCACGTATACCGGAAATGCCACTGAAACTGGCACATTCCTAAGTCTGACTGTCCCTAAACCCTTTTCAGAAAAGACTATTTGGTATAATAGCCTTAATCATTTCTATTTTAATGTTCAGGGTGATCCCGCCATCCCTTCGGAAAATATAAATCCTATCGTTTTGAATGGTTTCATTCTTAGAACCGGACTCTACCAGAAGTTTGATAATGGAACCGGAATACAGATATTGTTTGCTCCTAGGTTCATGACTGATTTTAATGATGTTAGTGGAAAGAGTTTCCAGTTGGGTGGAGTTCTTTTATATGAGAAAGTATTCAGTGAAGCACTCAAAATGAGTTTTGGGGGCACCTATAACCAAGAGCTTTTCGGTCCGTTAGTAGTGCCTATTGTCAGTTTAAATTGGCATTTATCACCAAAATGGAGTATAAACGGAATGCTCCCTATTTATGCAAAAATAAACTATAAGGCAAATGAAAACTTAACTGTGGGATTCAGCCATTTCGGGTTAGTTACCACATATTATCTGGGTGACCCCGATTTTGCAGGCGATTATGTTGAAAGGCAGAGTATAGACCTTACTCTATTTGGGAGACAGAAGTTAACAGGAAACCTGTATATAGAAGGCAGGGCGGGAATGGCTGTAGGAAGGAGTTACAAGCAGTTTGCAGGCGATCAGAAAGTGGATTTCAGTCTTCCGTTAGTAGGATTTGGAGACAATAGAGTAGTGAAAAATGTAGAATTCAAAAATGGAATGATTCTGGATTTGAGGATTGTATATAATATTCCAATACCTGAATAAGCTCTGACTACAACTCTACCTGATCTATTTTTGTTTAAATCTGAGTAACAGATACTGGGATTTAGTCTCAAAAAAACAATTTCGACCCGGAATGTCCATTTGTGTAACAAATGGGTTTGATGATTAATAATTAATTTTTCGTATCAGATAAATTTTAGGATTGAAAACATTTCTGTTTTATTCGGTATTCAGGATATTTTCTGCCGCTTGACGGCTCCACCAAAGCAGACCAGACACGGCGAGTAAAACAATGGTAGGACAGGCTGTAAACCATACATCAACTCCTTCCTCAATGTTTATCCATGCCCAAAGCAATGCCAATCCAGCCAGAAGTGTTCCTATTGCGATTGTTGTTACAAATATACCCTGACCTTTTGGTTTAAGGTATACGAGAATGGCCCCAATACTCATTGCGATTAGTACTCCACCTGACCATCGAAGCCACCCATGATAAACAGGGTCACCACCGGAAAGTTCAACCAATGAGTCTGGTACTACAAAAAACCCCAGACCATAGATCAAACAAACTAATGCATAGATTATTAGAGAAATTTTTAGAAATCTAGAATTACTTTTTTCTGCCATTTTATGTCCTCCTTTATATCAATCCGGGTCGAAATTGAAATTGTTTGCCAGGATTAAAAGCATATTAAGTTTCCAGGCTTGTAAATGCAAGTTACTACTTTGGTAGATGTGAGTCAAATATTTCCTTTATTCAATATCTAATTCCAGCTTTCCATGTAGACAGGTCTTGTCCTCAAATGGTTCAATGAATATCCCTATTAACTCTCTTTTTCTTTTTCGATGTCAATTTTTCTTCACAGGCCGTAAAATCAATTAATGAAACGGAAGATATAAGATGGATACTTAGGAATCATAATTACTGGAAGGAGCCCTGGCAACCATATTTGTTAAATCCTCTTAATTTTGATGAAAGTTTACATCCTGACTATGATTAGTAAACCTATTCCTTATTAAGTCCAAAAGCAAATAGAATTACGAACACGATTAATGATGCTGTGCCAATTGTCAATAGTATCGCTGATGCAGGCCAGTGAAGTATTTTAAATAACCCGCCGGCCATCCATACGATGGTTGAAAGAGCTCCAAAGAAATACAAATTCTTTTTAGGTGATTCCATTGAGCGTGTAAATATTGCAATAATTGGCATAACAATTATGCAATTAATTATTGTGCCCCAGATAAGCAAAAATCCGGCACCAGGCCAGTGCAGAAACTTGAATAGTACACCAAGAAGAAAAATGATAGCACCTATTGTACCAAAAATAATAGCTGTTTTTTTCATGATCGTATATTTTATGTTTAATTACAGCAAGTTACAATCATAGGTAATACAAGTCAAGGATATCTTGATAAAGAGATAATTAGTATGCAAAATATTAAAACCTTACAGCTAGAGTTAACCCCGGATTGAAAGTGTTGCCAGGCCCTCTTATTAAAGTAGGATTTAGATTCATCCTTCCAGTATTATTGAGAACCATATTTCTTGCCTTTTTTATCTTTGAACAATTACTGCCATTTATGCTCATAATAATAACACCAGTAAGGATAAAGGGCATTATCGAAATAGTATAAATAGCATTGTCAAATATGTCAGAAAAATCAAATGGGTTTTTAGAGCCTTCTATATTATTTAGAACTGTTATAAGAGTTACTGTTCCGCCCACAGCCAAGCCGCTACCTAATGCTAAATAAGTTAACGACCAGGTCTGAGATTGATTGAATTGCCATTGTTTCAGTAATAGAGGATCATTAACCCTGTGGTGTCGGTAATACCACTGACCTTGAACCGAAAACTGACAGATGACCATGATAACTAATATGAGAATGAAATTTTTCACTATTATGTAGGTTTTATGTTTATTTACAGCAACTTACGACCTTACCGGATACAAATCAAGAAAATCTTGATACGGGAATAAATAGTATACAAATAAGGCTGCCATTCAATTTATCATACTCCCCTTTGTCTTGAATATGATTAAGCAGATTTATGGATTACCCGGATTGAATTTCGTATTAAGTAATCGCTTAAATTGCAGGCTTTTACTCCCAAGATTTATCAAGAGTCCTATTTCAAGATTATAAGCTTCAAGGTAATTGATTGCCTGAGCTAAATGTACATCTTCGAGTTTAATGACAGCTTTTATTTCAAGAGCAATCAGTTAGGCTTTTGATTATTTAAAGATAGTTGAAGAATTTCATTTCTACAAGTGATTTGTTAGAAGGTGTGACAATTCGAAATGAACATCCTCCATCAACACCTTCCCAATCTCCAATTTATTACTCTTCTTTTTTGAAATTATTATACTCATAGAGTTCTGCGATGGCATTGTTTTGTTATAAGAAATTATGCAAACCTTTTGATGCTGCTATTTCAACCGCCTGCCTGTATTCATACAGGCTTATTGGTCTGGAAATTTTAGGCGGAATATCTCCGCTGGGACGGTATTGATCCATTACGTTGATGTAGGTATCGGGTGAGATCTCTGATGCAAGAAATTCCATTATTTTGATGGTACCTGCAAGACCAGATGGCATTACAAGGTGACGGATCATTAATCCTCTGTAAGCGATGCCCTGGTTATCCATTTGCAGTAAACCCTTTTGCCGGAACATTTCTTTAAGTGCATCTTTTGTTACTTCAAAGTAATCGGCTGCACTACAGCACTCAGCAGCAAATCCGGGATCTGAGAATTTCAGGTCAGGCATGTAAATATCTATGATGCCTTCAAGCAACCTCAGGGCACTGATGTCATCATATCCGCCTGAATTATACACGAG
>JAGLSB010000547.1 GCA_023135955.1 Bacteroidales bacterium
CGGTAATACTGATCCTGCTCTGAGCCCATTATTGGTCTGGGCGATGGAATCTTCAGCCCTCCAATTCGGGTTAATGCATCCTCAACCTGCTTTTGTTTATATTGAATCTGAAGATCATAAGGTATATGTTGCAATTTACATCCACCGCAAGTTCCAAAATGCTGGCAAAAAGCATCTGTTCTTATATCGGAATATTTATGAATGGCAGTTACCCTAGCCTCCATATATTTTTTTCTTTTCTTGATAACCTGAAGATCTACAATATCGCCGGGGGCAACCATCTTAACAAAAATCACCATATCATTAACCCTGGCAATGGCTTTCCCTTCAGCTCCCAGATCGGTGATTTCAACTTTTTCAAAAAAAGGTAATTTTCTTCTTCCCAAAATATTCTTATTAATTATTGACGGACAAAATTATGATTTTGTTTTGATTTTACCTTAAGTAAAAGGTTTTACGACAGGATTAAAGCATTTAAATATCTTAATTGGGGAGTAAATAGTGGGTGAGGTCGAGATTAGTTCAGTCACCCACGTGCCTCTGCTGGGAAGTGCTGGGATGTGATTTCGTGGTTACGTGGTTACGTGATTTCGTGGTTACGGTTTCTTAACCGCGTATTCCCGTATCCGCTTATTCCCGTATCCGCTTAATCCCGTATTCCCGTATCCCCTACACCCGAGTATGCACCGTATATGCGAGCCGAAGAAGGAGGCGAAGCAATCTCTTATTCCTTGAATTTCCGAGGAATCTTGGCATCTGGCCATTCCTTTCTGAAATCGACCCAATATTTATTTATGGTTGTTTTGATATCCTTACGAAGAATTAATATTCCTATAAGGTTAGGTACGGTCATAATTGCAATGGTAATAAGAGAAAAATTCCAAACGATAGTTGTATCTGTAAAAGCAGCAAAAAAGAAAGCAATTACATATACCAACCTGTATGCCATCACCCATTTACTTCCAAACAAATAAGTAACTGCCCTTCCTCCGTAATATGACCAGGAAATGGCAGTTGAGAATGCAAAAAGAAGGAGTCCTATCGAAACAATATATTGCCCGTAATCACCAAGAAAACTCCTGTTAAAAGCCTGTGTGGTAAGTGGGGCGCTATGAATAAGGGATCTACCCCAAATTTCAACCGATTTTGTACTATCTCTAATAATCTCACCATTTTTAAAATAAATTGCACCGGTATAGTCCTCCTTATTTATAGAAAATTTCACGTTTTCAGCAAAGGAATGAGCATGAATAATGGTAACATCACCTTCCATCTCTCCATTTTCTACCATTAATTTCCCATCGAACAACAATTCAGAATCTGCGCCCATAAAGTAGCTTTTGACCATGTCAATATCTTGTTCTGAACTTTCATCGAGTTGACCGGCAAATACTCTAAGGTCGGCATCTTCAAATCGATTCTCAAGTTTTTCATTCCAAACA
Organism: Bacteroidales bacterium; assembly: GCA_023135955.1. Classification (GTDB taxonomy): domain Bacteria; phylum Bacteroidota; class Bacteroidia; order Bacteroidales; genus JAGLSB01. Next base: position 1,443 of record JAGLSB010000547.1, read on the forward strand.
CCAGATGATAACAATACCAGACCAGTTAAGGAACAAATAATGATTGTGTCGATAAATGGTTCCAGAATTGCCACCATTCCTTCAGAAACCGGCTCATGAGCCTTTGCTGCTGAGTGGGCTATGGGAGCAGAACCCTGACCAGCCTCATTTGAGAATAATCCTCTGTTAACACCCTTATTAAATGTGAAGGCAAAACCTGCGCCCAAGAAGCCTCCTACTGCGGCACTACCTGTAAAAGCTTCCTTAAAGATGGATAAAAATGAAGGGATGATATTCTCATAATTTGTAAATATCACGAATAATGCTCCAAGAAAATAAATTAAAGCCATGGCAGGGACAAGAGTGGAAGTAACTTTTGCAATTCGCTTAATTCCACCAATAATAACAGCACCAAGTAATACGGCCAGTACTCCTCCGGTAATTATTTTATTCAATCCGAAAGTATCAAAAAGCGAATCTGATATACTGTTTATCTGAGGCAGGCTACCAGTTCCAAAAGATGAAAGAATAGTTGCAAAAGCAAAGAATCCGCCCAACCAGACTCCTGTTTTTATCAGTTTGCCTGACTTCGTTGTAATATTCAACCTCTTTTTCATATAATACATCGGACCACCGGAAATAGATCCGTCGGGTAGAATATCCCTGTATTTATGAGAAATGGTAACCTCAACAAATTTAGTTGTCATACCCAACATTGCTGTAACAAGCATCCAGAATAAAGCAGCGGGTCCGCCCAGGTGAATTGCAAGAGCAACTCCGGCAATATTACCAGTACCAACAGTACCCGATAGTGCAGTTGTAAGTGCCTGAAAATGCGAAGTATCACCTACATCATCCTTTTTATCAAATTTACCACGTACTATACGAAATGCATGCTTGAAATATCTTACCTGTGGAAATCCAAGATAAATACTAAAGAAAAGCCCGGTACCCAATAATAAAAATACAAACCATTGATGTCCACCAATATATTTATCGAGTTCGAGTAAAAAGTCATTAATATGTTGCATTTGTAAGCTGATTTAGTGAAGGGGCAAATATAGGAAATTTTTCAGGATGGGGAAGGGTGGTGTGCTGGTGTGCTGGTGGTGTGAAGTTTGCCAGATCGAGACAAGATTGCTTCAGTCGCCCTCGTTGCCTCGGGCTCAATTCCGTCTTCTGAAGTTAGCCAGATCGAGACAAGATTGCTTCATTCGCCCT
>JAGLSB010000548.1 GCA_023135955.1 Bacteroidales bacterium
GAGGGCGAGTTTTGAGCAAGAGAGTAAAAACATATACTATATTTGTATACTGGTAGCTATAATTCTTATTGTCATTTTAATCCTTTAATCAAAATCGTAAAGTATGAGACACTCATTAATATTCTTATCCATAATTTTTTGTTTCACATTCATTGCAAATGCCCAGCAAAATAAGGATCTGACAGATTTGTCGAGGAAAATCAACGGTACCAAAGCAGGCGAGCATATTGAGATCGAGGGCGGGAGATACAACGAACCGATTCTGATCAACAATTTAAAAGGAACAAAAGAGAACCCGATTGTAATCAATGCCGGTGGGAAAGTAATTCTGGACGGAACAGATGAATTGCCTGCCGATTGGAAAGAAGTAAAGCCCGATACTGAAGAAGGAAAGCTTATTCAACCTAAGCAATGGGAAAATATAATGGGGAGAGTGTATAGCTTAAAACTGGATGCACCGGTTTATGCCCTTATTTATAACGACAGACTGATGAGCACCGCCCGCTGGCCAAATTCGCGCTGGCACGATGCATGGCGGCTAGACAGGTACTATGTTTTGCGAAGGGCAGCTAGTGAAAGTGTGAAAGGAGAATTGCACGATGGTCTGCCAACGGAAAATGCATTGGAAGAGTCGTCAAAATGGATTAATTATGACCGTTCAGTAATGAAGCATCGGAAAGAAATGTTGGGCGATCTGGGAATATCATTTGAAGGAGCCACCGCAGTTATGAGTCATACCTGGGGGAGCTGGGGGACAACAATAAAGGGACATACAGCCGGAACCAATACTTTCAAATATGATACTTTGTTTGAAGGGGGAGGCTCAATTCAGCATGAGGCAATAGGATTTTTGAACAATCGTATTGGCTGGACAAGGCCCATGTCTAAATTCGACAGGAGCAACCATAGTGGCATTCATTTCTTTTTTATGGGCTTAGCTGCCCTCGATATTGAAGAGGAATGGTGGTATCACGAACCTTCGAAAACACTGTACTTTATATCACCTGATGGTGAAAAACCTGAAAAAGGAAGTGTGAGGGGTAAGCGTCGCGATTATCAGCTGATCATCAAAAATTCTGAGTATGTAATTGTTAAAGGAATCGATTTTACCGGAGGTGCTGCCTTAGTGGAAAATTGTTCCCATTGTGTACTGGAAGACTGCAGCTTTAAATTTGCTGCCATGCATAAGTTTGTAACTGGAAATTACGATATGCCCGTTACAACCAAGATCATTAATGAATTAACAGAAGATAAAAGAAACAAACAGCATGGGAATACATTACGAAATTGTAGCTTTGAATATCAGGACGGCAATGCTTTTGAAGGAAGAAGTACGGGATTGATCATAGACAATGTGCTCATAAAAAACACACAGCAAACAACATTGGGCCTTGATTCCCGCTCAATGAGCGTCTCCTCTCCCCTCTTAATACGAAGGGTAACCATCAATGGAGTGGGTGCTTCGGTCGGCATTAAAGGCGGAGGGATCACTTCCTTATATGAACTGAACAATATCATGCATTTTGGAGGACTGCAATACGATGGTGCTTCCCTGCAAATGGGTGGCCGCGATACAGTAGTCTATCGTTACAACTGGTCTCACGACCATCCCAAGCGCTCTTATCGCTTCGATATAGGGAGCTACCCTGACTATTCCAATGCATTCGGTGAAATGAGCTATAATGTAGCATGGAACACGCCAGCGGGCTTTGCCATTAAGGGCGATGATCACCTCATACACAATAACCTGATTATTGGTGAAGGCGGACTTGAATTATTCAATATGAAAAGGTGGGCAAGTAAAAACGAACGAACTCTTGTGGCAAACAATATTGTACCTCAACTCTCAGCAGGTGGATACGACTGGAACAAAGCTGTGGTTAAAAAGAAAACCGAGAGTCCGGATTTGGAAATAATTGACAATTACTGGATGGAAGAAACCAAAGTGCCTGCGGGACATCCTGTTTCAATCGGAAAACAAACAACTTTTTTCGATGATGGAAACGAAAAGGCTAACAGAAAATCTCCCTTACTGGCCATTTTAAGAAACAATTATTTCGATGCTCCTCAAACCATCCTTCGTGACCCTGAAAATTTAGATTTCAGACTGAAGGATGACTCAGAGCATATTGATGCCGGCTTTACCCCTACCAGAAAGGAAGTGCCATGGAAAAGTATTGCTTTTACAGGTTCTGAAACATGGCAGAATCAACCTGATGTTGGCCCATACGAAAGTAACGACAAACATTATTGGATTCCGGGTTTCCAGTTTGAATGTGCATCTACCCCGGTACCTCCTGACGGGTCACAGACTGCAAAGTCCGACTGCGACCTGATGTGGCTGGGTGCTTATAAGGTTAAGGAGCATCATTTTTTTGTTGGTTTATCGGAAGAAGAGCTGGAAGAAGCTGACAAACCAACCGCTATTTTTATGGGCACCGACAATATCTACTCCTTCCCCGAGAACCTAAAAAAAGGTCAGTCTGTTTACTGGCGGGTTGATGCAGTCTCTGATAAAGTCACTGTGAAAGGAAAAGTATGGAAGTTTAGGGTTACTGAATAATTTTCACACGATCACAAAAATAAGAAATCAAAAAATCCGGCAAGCGTTACCAACCTAATCCTCCACCCCAAAATCATATACCACCACTTCCTCATATAATTCACCCGGTTGCAGCAATGTAGATGGAAATTCAGGATGATTCGGACTATCAGGAAAGTGCTCCGTTTCCAGGCAAGAGGCCATGTGTTTATCATATTTTATTCCATATTTACCGGTCAATGTTCCGTTTAGACCGTTTCCCGTATAAAACTGGACTCCCGGCTGGGTGGTGCTCACCGTTAAAGTAATTCCTGTTTCCGGTTATAATCCTCAAGCTTGTCAAAACCGAGCACCACATCTGTAAGCTTACCGTCCTTATCGGGCACCAGTATGGAAGTTTTTTATGAAATAATAAAAGCTTAACAAAAAAATGATGAATTATGACTTGATTAATATCATCAATTTTTTTTTAAAGTTGTATATGCCTTGAAAAGAGTTTCACTTTCGGTATTCCTCCTACTCCACAATAATCTCAAATTCAAAACTATTGCTTTTTATTCCATTGGCTTCTATGATGGCTTTGACCTTGAGATTCCCTTTGAAATCCTTATCGGGCTTCACTATATCTCCGTCCACAACCCGATAGTTTTCTCCCGGTTTAAGCACCAG
>JAGLSB010000549.1 GCA_023135955.1 Bacteroidales bacterium
AGTTCTTAAACTTAGCAGACATCTTAAAATATGTATATTTCCCTGAGTGCTCTCCGCTAGCCCTAACTGTATCGCCCGATACCTGGTAAGTACTTTCTTCGCCAGCTATTCTTGAAAAGTAAATATCATGCTCTTTGTTGTCTTTGTCAATCATTTCAACATGAGTGAGATTCTGGTCAAAATCTGCACCAAGGTTTTGATGACATAAAGGACAATAAAATTCAAGTGCTTCCCCCTGTTGAAATTCAAATTCAGGGTGTTTGATGCTCTGGTAGTTTCCTATTTTCGGGTCCAATAAAAGTAAACCATAATCCTTTTTTCTGTTCCTGATTCGAAAAATTATATGGTTCCCTACCTTAAGATGACCATGACAATTTGGACAAATAAAATGATTTTCCATGGCTATAATATTTTGATTTTTATACAAGATAAGAATTGAGAAGCAAGAAGTCAATCTTCTAATCAAAATACTCTTTTATATTGATAATAATTTGATATTTTTACTTGCAGTAAATCATGGGCAAAAAACAAATTAAATTTCAAGATATGATTAACAAGAACCTCGTAAGCATTTCAGTATTTGCTGTAGCCTATTTTAGCTTACAATCATGTGAAAACAATACTAACGAGCAAGAAAAACCTAACATTTTATTCTGTATAGCCGACGATGCTTCCTTCCCGCATATGAGTGCTTACGGAACATCATGGGTAAACACACCAGGCTTTGATCAGGTTGCTGAACAAGGTTTATTATTTACAAAAGCTTATACTCCAAATGCTAAATCGGCACCATCAAGAGCTTGCATTTTAACAGGAAGAAACTCCTGGCAACTTGAAGAAGCAGGAAATCATAGTCCAATTTTCCCATTAAAATTTAAGTCTTTCGCCGAAGCACTTTCAGAAAACGGATACCATGTTGGATATACTGCAAAAGGATGGGCTCCTGGAATAGCCTTAAACAAGGATGGAAAAAAACGTGATTTGCTGGTTAAAAATTATGACGAGCATACTACTACCCCACCAGCAAAATTTATACACAAAGGTGATTACGCAGCTAATCTTGCGGCCTTCTTGGATGATAATAATAATGAAAAACCTTTCTTCTTTTGGTATGGATCAAGGGAACCTCATAGAGCATATGAATTTAATGTTAGTGTTGCTAAGGGCGGGAAAAAGATCTCTGATATAGATTCTGCATTTGCCATGTGGCCCAATGTAGACTCTGTGAAAATTGATATGCTCGATTATGCCTTTGAAATTGAATACTTCGACAAGCACCTCCAATTAATGTTAACTGAATTAGAGGAAAGGGGATTGTTGGAAAATACCATTGTAGTTGTTACCGCCGATAACGGCATGCCTTTCCCAAGAATAAAAGGTCAGGAATACGAAATGTCGAATCATCTTCCTTTGGCTATTAGCTGGCCAAATGGAATTAAGAATCCAGGGAGGGTTATCAATGACTATGTTAACTTCATCGATTTTGCTCCAACATTTTTGGAATTGGCGGGAATCAGCGAAGACCAGTCGGCTATGCAGAGTATTGAAGGAAAAAGCCTGACAGATATTTTTTATTCAAAGAAAGAGGGTATTGTTAATGAAGAAAGAAATCATGTAATTATTGGGAAAGAAAGGCATGATGTTGGGCGCCCGATGAACCATGGCTATCCTATTCGTGGAATTGTAAAAGCAGATTTCTTATATATTATGAATTTTGAACCCGAGAGATGGCCAGCAGGTAATCCGGAAACCGGTTATTTAAACTGTGATGGAAGTCCAACCAAAACCTTAATACTAAACACTTACGGCACAGAAAATCATTATTTCTGGCAGTGGAACATGGGAAAACGACCAAAAGAGGAGTTATATAATGTGAAAAATGATCCATTATGCATGAATAATCTTGCGAATAATGGTGAATATACTAGTCTAAAAGAGGAAATGTACAATCAAATGGTTGAAAAACTAAAAGCCCAAAAGGATCCCAGAATGTTTGGTAATGGAGCAATATTTGAAAATTACCCTTACAGTGCTCCTGATTACAACACATATTATGAGAAATATATGGCCGGTGAGCTTGGACAGGGAGGCTGGGTGAATGCATCAGATTATAGGGCAGAGCAAGGAGTGGATTTGGAATAGCGCTTCGACTGCGCTCAGCGACCGTAGATTCGACTGCGCTCAGCGACCGTAGATTCGACTGCGCTCAGCGACCGTAGATTCGACTGCACTCAGCGACCCGTATCTCAATAAACAGTTTAACAATTTAAGTTACAGTGCTTTATTTAGCCCTGAGATTTGATCATTGAGCAATAGTCTCTGGGGTTCAGTCACTGAGCTTCGGTCACTGAGCTTTGGTCACTGAGCTTCGGTCACTGAGC
>JAGLSB010000055.1 GCA_023135955.1 Bacteroidales bacterium
TAAGAGGTTTTTTTTCATTTTGTTTATTATTTAATTTCCCGTTATTTCAATTCTTCCGGCTTAAATTTAGAATCCGAAGTGATAAGAATCTTATCAATAATAATCGAGCCTGATTTATTCCCGATAATAAGAGGCCACTGACCTGCTGCTAATCTGCTGGTTCCCTCAACTTTCAGCCATTTCCACTTTTTGCTATTCTCTACCAAGGGAGAGTTTAATTCCTTATTATTAAAATTAATATTAAGTGTGCTTTCGCCCGTAGTATTGTTTTTCACTAATAGCCAAAGAATCCAGTCTGTATTTTCTGAGGTTCCAACTGAGTATTCCAATTTATTATTGTTGCCTTCAGATTCTTCATTAATAAGAACTGAGTTTATTCCACCATTCTGAGATTCATTTAATACTTCGGTATCACCATATGAATATGCGTAATCCTCAGCTTCAATAATATTGGTGATTTTATCATTCATAAATAACTGCTTTCCATCACCGTTCTTAATATATCTGACGCTTATATTATCTCTTGCAAAGCTATTGTCATCCAAACAGGTAAATGAAAACTTGTATATTCCTTCCTCCTGAAAAATAACATTTGTTTCTATTTCACCCGGGCTTACTATTTCAACCTGACCCTGCCCGCTTTCTAAGTTCCAGGTAGAACTTGAAATCTCTTCTGAGTTGCTCCCAACCTTAGCTTTTAAAACCAACTTATTTGCAGGTGATACAAGTACCACATCATCACCTGCATCAACAATCAATTGTTTTTTAAGAGTGCTGCTTTTGTTTCCGTTGCCATATTCAATGGCTCCAATATCCGGTGCAGATCCGATAATATATTCTGATGCAATTTCAAGAATTGAAGCTCCATTAACATAACTCGCTACTCCAGCATCAATACAAGGACTATTTACAATCGGGGTATAACTGCTATTGTCTATTAATGGATCCTTTGAAAAAATGTTTCCATTCTTAATAACAGCCTCATTCAGGTCAATGAAATCGGCAACCCCATTATTATAGAATAGGTTATTTAAAATTGCTGAACCTGCACCAAATAGTTTGAATCCTCCCAGTTCATTTTCGGCAACCACATTATTAGCTGCAATGATATTAATACCACCTGTTGCCCCCATTCTATTACCAATAAGAGTATTATTATAAAAATAGACCTGTTCATCCATTTTTAAAGCACCAGTGAGGTCCTCTATGGTTCCCGATCCATCCATGCACCCAAGCCCTACCTGACAATTTCTGATTATATTATTGTGAATATGGAATTCTTTACCTGTGTATACATCATAAGATATAAGCTGAATGCCCGTTCTATTACTACCTATTATAGTGTTTTCCCTAATAATGTAATTAATATTCTGATCGGGTTGAGTGAACAACCTTATTTCAATTCCGTCATCATTACTGTTTATGAATAAATTATGCTCCACAATTATATCGCTTCCATCTAAGGAAATGTCTAAATCAATAGGGTCATCTCTATCATTTTCAGCATAATTAAAAGCAACATATCCGCCACCACCTGATTCAAAACTCATTCCATCAAGATTACCTTTAAAGATATTATGAATAATTTTCACCTTTGCTTCAATATTCAGGGTGTGATCCCCATTGATAAGTGTGAGACCACTTAT
>JAGLSB010000550.1 GCA_023135955.1 Bacteroidales bacterium
AATTATATCTATAATGGAAATTACCAGGGTAATGATGATCAATTGGGTGTTGCAGGCAGGGTTGGGCTGGATGATAACAGAGGAATTTCCGTAGATGATGATGTCATTTACGAATTTCATCCTTATAACAATGAAGTCATCGGATACCAAAGAATTTCAACTACTCTGGAAAAGCAGTTTTATCTTGAAGAGGTTATTCTGAAGGAAAGAGCCAGAGAACTGGCTTTTGAAGGAGAGAGGTTTTATGATATTGTGCGTATCGCCAGGAGGCGTAATAAACTGGGTGAAGACGGAGGTTCATTCCTGGCAAATATTATAGCAGAAAAATTCCCGGCCTCCGAAAGAGAACATATGTTTCAATATCTGCAGAATTCAGAAAACTGGTATCTGCCTTTCGTTCTCAGGTAAATATTTAAAGGCCTTTGTGCCAGGAGAGCCTGGTTTTGATGTGGCGTGATTAGCTCAAAAAAAAATAATTTGAAAGCAGGGGAGTAATAGATGAGTATATGTAAATCATCTTTTAATAGAAATATTACTATAAATATGTTAAAATCATGCGTATCAATAAAACTTTGGTTTCTCCTATTATCTTTTCATTATTTGGATGTTCCGGAATCAATAATAATGAAAGACCCAATATCATTTACATTTTTACCGATCAGCAGAGTGCAAATATGATGAGTTGTGCTGGAAATGAATGGTTGAATACGCCTGCTATGGATTACATTGCTGATAATGGTGTGCGATTTACCAGAGCATATGCACCAAATCCGGTTTGTTCACCGGCTCGAGTGAGTTTAATGACCGGCCGCTTTCCCGGTTATTTTAATGATGAAAATGGTAATCAGGTAAGAGAGAACAAAGGATCTATGAAAATCCCTCAAGTGTCGGATGAAGTATTAAATACAAGCATTGCCCCATTCCTGAAAAAGGCAGATTACGAATTATACTACGGAGGAAAAGAGCATCTCCCAAAATCTTTAACTCCAAAAGTGCTTGGATTTAACGATTTTTGTGACGATGAACGAGGTGAGTTATCGCTGGAAGCTGCAAAAATTATAAAAAGTGATCATGACAGGCCCTATTTTATGGTGATCTCTCTGATCAATCCTCACGATATTTGCTATATGGCTCTTAGACAGATGGCTACAAGTGAAAATGATGCTAAAATACTTAAACGTGCTACTGTAGAACTTACCATGCTCGATAGTGCAATGAAAATACCGGAGGGGATCTCCTACGATCAATTTATCGAATCCTATTGTCCTCCTGTTCCTGCGAACTATGAGCCGCAATTTGAGGAGCCGGAGGCTGTGAAAAAACTCATCAATGCCAGGCCATTTAGAAAAAATGCCCGAATAAATTTTACCGAAGACCAGTGGCGACATCACCGCTATGCCTATCATAGGTTGACTGAATTTGTGGATGATAAAATTCAGACGATTTTGGATGCAGTGAAGGAGAGCGGTCAGGAGAATAACACACTTATTATTTTCTCAAGCGACCATGGAGATATGAGTGCAAGCCACCGAATGGAACACAAATCAGTTCTCTACGAAGAATCGGCAAACATTCCATTTATGGCTATGTGGAAAGGAAAAATACGTGGAGGAAGAGTGGATAATAAACATTTGGTATCCAACGGTCTGGATCTTCTACCTACGGTGTGCGATTATGCCGGAATTGAGGGAGTGTCCGATCCAAGAGGGAAAAGTCTGCGGCCATTATTTGAAGAAAAAAAGGTCAAATGGAGGGAGACACTGGGTGTAGAAAGCGAAATTGGTCGTATGGTGGTTGATCAGGATGGATTTAAATACATTCGTTACGATGGTGCAGGCATTGAAGAACAGCTCCTGTATCTGAAAGAGGATCCATTTGAAACTACACATTTCACCAACGATCCAAGATATACTGACAGACTAAATGCTTTACGGGAAGTATATGAAAAAGAGTGGTTTAAATAATACAGAATGAAATTTAATTAAAGAAGATAATGCATAAATTTATTATTTCACTTGTTCTTTTATCATTTGTAGTTAGAGTCAATGCAGATGATAATTTAAGAACAACAGCCTTGACTGTGAACTTACTGTTGCATGCCGACCTGGTATTGCTTGACGGCTACCCTGTTAACATGGAACTATATGAAGCTGTTAACAGCAGTGGTAATTTTCAATTTACTGAAATTGCCAGCAAAAAGCCTCTTTTTGGCTGGGTTCTGAAATCAAATGAAATAAATACCTTACAAAGCGCTTACCGTGTTATTGTGGGTACAAATAAGGAAAATGTAAAAAACAATGTGGGAGATATGTGGGATTCAGGTAAAACTGAAAGCGATCAATCCATTAACATTAGGCATAGAGGATCTGATTTACAAGAAAATACAGTTTACTTTTGGAAAGTGAAAACATGGAACAACCATGGTCACGAATCCCCATTCTCAGAAATCAAACAGTTCAAAACAGCTTCGACACTTGTCAGTTTTTCAGAAGCTGTTTATCCTGGAACATCTACATACCCATTACAAAAAACAGATAAAGCGCCTCAGGAAATAACATATATAGACAGCACAAGAACATTGATTGATTTTGGGAAGGCAAATTTTGGCCAAATGCGAATAACATTGTTTGGTACTCCTGATATGGATACGATTCGTTTGCATCTTGGTGAAAAACTAACAAATGGAATGCTGGACAGAAACCCGGGGGCAAGCATCCGTTTTGAATCCTTTAAAATTGTTGCGAAACCAGGATGGAATACCTATAAAATCCTTATTCCTTCACATTATTATGATAAAAAACCTGACCGGATAATTCGCATGCCGGAATACATTGGTAAAGTGATGCCTTTTCGTTATTGTGAAATTGAAAATTATCCAGGAAGACTACTTTCAAGCGATAAAATTCAGCAAATAACTATCCATTACCCCTTTAATGATGAGGCTTCTTATTTTCATTCCTCTGATACAGTATTAAATGCTGTATGGGCAATGTGTAAGCATACCATAAAAGCTAGCAGTTTTTGCGGAATATATGTGGATGGCGACCGGGAACGATTTCCTCGGGAAGCCGATTCGTATGTCAATCAATTGAGTCATTACGGTGTGGAGAGGGAGTTCTCTCTTGCACGACATACCCACGAATTTCAAATTAAATATGCCAGCCAGTGGACCGAATGGATCATGCATGTAGTGCTTATTGCCTGGGCCGATTTTATGGAAACCGGTGATGCTTCTTCATTGGCATATTTTTACGATGATCTGAAAGCAAAGACACTGATTGCGCTTGCCCGCAATGATGGTTTAATAAGTACCAGAACAGGGCTGGTGGATATGGATGTTATAAATTCTGTTCACTGGCAAAAACAGGAATGGATCCGTCAGAAAAAGGACCAACCTTCGTTTCGGGATATAGTTGACTGGCCACAGTCGGGTAAAATGGGATTAAGTAGTAAACAGGGTGAAACAGATGGTTTCATTTTTGGGGATATTAATACTGTTGTGAATGCTTTTCATTACCGAACACTGGTTTTAATGGCTGAAATAGCAAGCGTTTTAAATAAAATGGAAGATGCTAACTTCTATGCGAAAAGGGCAGCCCAGTTTAAAGCAACATTTAATAAAGTCTTTCTTGATAGCAAAACAAACATTTATAAAGACGGTGAAGGAATTCAGCACAGTTCCCTTCATGCAAATATGTTTCCTGTAGCATTCGGGCTGGCTCCTGAGAATTACAGTTCATCGATAATGGAATTTATCAAAAGTCGGGGATTGGCCTGTAGTCCTTATGGTTCCCTATACTTATTTGAATCTCTATACAATATGGGGGAAGCTGATTATGCCCTTGATTTATTGCGATCCACATCTGAAAGAAGTTGGGGGAGGTGGATATATGAATTCGGTTCTACAATTGCTCTGGAAGCATGGGGTCCTGAGTTTAAACCAAACCTGGACTGGAGTCATGCATGGGGTTCTGCACCTGCTTCAGTTATCCCTCGCAAACTAATGGGAATTGAGCCTCTGGAGCCCGGCTATAGGAAAATTAGTATCAAGCCACAATTGGGTTCATTAGGACATGCTGAAATAAAACTATCAACAATCAGGGGAGATGTGAAGGTCTCATTTCTGAACAAACCGGGTGAAAAATTTGAATTAAAAGTTTCCATTCCTGCGAATATGCAAGCAGATGTATATTTGCCCCGATTGTCCACTTCAGATTGTGTACTTATGAATGATAAACCTGTTTCGTTTACAGAAACAGATTCTTTTATCGTGGTTGAAAATGTAGGTTCAGGAAATTATATATTTTCTGAAAATTGCTCTTTCATTGAAGATAGGAAATGAACTAAATTTTTAAAATACAATGCAACGATTAGCTTTTAAAATGCACCTGAACATATGTCAAAAAGAAGAGGCTCTTTAGGTCCCCTTTTGGGGATTTAGGGGTAATTAATCGAGATTACTTTCAAATTGTAATTAATTAATTTCTCAATATGACTTTTAAGAGAATACTACTCGCGGCATCTTACATGCCAAGACTGAAAACACTCCCTTTAACCAATTTTACATTCCTACTATTAATGTGGCTGAAATGATTAAGCAAGATAGTGTGTTTGAATTCAAAAATGATAAGGAAAAATTGTCTTAATCATTCGCATCAATATACATTCCAAAGTCACTAAAAAAAAAGCCCTGAGTGCTTTAACTTAATTAGCCCCAGTCCCACCTGGGGTATAAGACATAAAGTTATTCTTTTATCAACGAATTCAATTATTATTTCTATCATATTTTGAAGTTCTATTTTTTATGTATCTTTGTAAAAGTGAAAGAGTTGACAAAATATAGCAGTTTTAAGGAATTAAAATTTGATGATAAGTCAGATAATATTCCTATGGAGCAAGAATCGAAAATTAAGGAATTTTATTACCTACTCCAAAAAGCTAATAATTCTAAAAATTCATCATCATACAATAATAAAGAATAACAGAATCCTCTTTCTCAATGGAAAACAGTCTGATAGATAGTATTTTAGAAACCTGTAAAATACTAAATTCAAATAAAGTAAAATATTTAATTGTAGGTGGTACTGCCGTTGGGTTTCATGGATATTATCGAGAATCAAAAAACAGTTTGGGTAAACCACTTAGTAAACATGATTTAGATTTTTAGTATAATCCGACTTTGGAGAATTATTACAATCTTCTCAATGCTATTGAAGAGCTGGGTATTGATGTTTCCAAACACAGAGAAGACATTGCCGTTCCAAGGAAGAGCTTTTTTAGGTATGAATTTGAAGAGTTTAAAATAGATTTCCTTCCAGTAATTAAGGGCCTTAAAAACTTTATGACGTCTTTTAATGGAAAAGAAATTGTGAGTCTTTATGAAGTTGACATACCTATCATTTCGTATATTGATCTTCTTAAAACTAAAGAAACAGATTCCAGAGATAAAGATATTGATGATATAGAACATCTGAAGAGGAAACAGTAAATTATTACTTGAACCTATTTCATTCCATTATCAATAAAAATAGTTGGTCATAAATAGGATTCCGTATTATTTCTTTGTGGTAATAGGAGGGTTTATTTACACATGAAATGATATTAAATTGTTTGTATGAAAAGGGGCCGTCTCAAAAGTAAGATTTGAGGTGGCCCCTTTCTTGTAGCGAGAGGCGGACTTGAACCGCCGGCCTCATGATTATGAATCATGCGCTCTAACCAGCTGAGCTACCTCGCCATTATTTTATTTTAACGGCCTGCAAATATAGAAATTATTTATTTCTAATAAAATGAAAAAATAGAAAATTGAAAACATTATTAGAAGCATCCCTAATTACAATTCTACTCTTAGCATCAGCCGAAAATAATATTGTGACAAACAAAGATTCTCTGATTAATTATTGAGTTAGTAATATATATTACATTATAAACTAGATTACGTACAACAATAAAAACTAGAATAACTACTGCAAAATTTGTTTAGAGCTAAAAATCAATTCTGTAATAAAATAAGGGCAGAATACCTAATTGACTTAATTCTCTGACAGGTGGTTCACCTCCTCGTACATATGTCTGCTTGAGGATATTTGATCGATTGCTTACATTTATGATGTCTAGTCCTATTTCATGTGATGTTTTCATGGCATTCAACTTGTAGTTCAGCTTGATATCTGCCCTGAAGTAGTGATCAAATTGCATTGTATTTCTCAGATCATCGATATATACTGCTTCTCCTGCAATATCTGATGCTGCTACATCAAATGGAGTAAAGCGTTTTCCTCCGGCCATTGTGAGCTTACCACCTACTGTAAATGTAGATTTTCGTTTTACACCAAATGAAAACTCCTTCGAACCCAGTGCATTTAAAATGTATCTACCGTTGAATATAGCATCATAAGTTTCCTCATTACTTCCTGTTCGGTTTGAATCATATATTGAGGCGGTAAACATAAAGAAGTAAGATTTGCTAAAAAACTTCTCAAGTGTAAATTCCATCCCAGTGTTATTTCCTGTGCCTTTGTTTACAAGACTGTCGGGGAAAAAACGGCTAAGATCATGCCCCTCATCCAGTACTGAATAGGAAGATGAAGAAAATTCAACCGGAACATTATAAAGGTGCTGATAATAGGCTTCAAACTTGATTCTCATTTGTTGACTAACGCTATGATCCCAGGAGAGGACATTATGGTAGCTTCTAATAAAATCAAGACTGGCATTTGATTTGACATAGGATTCGTCTTCAACCGCTTGCATAGCATAGTATATATATGTTGGCACCATCTGACTGTGCAATCCGGTTCCAAAACCGATAGCACTCTTCTTGTTGATCCTGTATCTGAGACCCAACCTTGGCTCAACAACTCTGCTAACATTATTCTCCAGGTTGAGAAACTGTCCATGAATACCTCCTGTAATAGTTACTTTTTCTGAAGGTTTGATTTTACACTGAGCATATGGCTGGTATAAGAAAGCAGGACCTGAATGATTCATCCGGTTAACGTACCCGGACAAGGATTCATTGAATATGGAATCTACCATATCAAAGATATAAAGATCAGACATTATGCCAGCCTTGAAAGAATGCCTTTTGCTTATCCTCTTATTCCAGCTAAATGATAAGGAATTCCTGTTTACATTGCTGTGATATCCATTATGAGGTTCCATAATTGAATCAATTTCAAAAAAACCATCCTCTATATGACGATATACTTTGTCAAGATGATTGGACTGATGTTCCATTGAACCTGAAACCGTGAGTTTAATCAATGAATTAGTTCCAATAGTTCTGGAATAATTGGCACCAACTACTCCCATTCCAGTCCTGAAATGT
>JAGLSB010000551.1 GCA_023135955.1 Bacteroidales bacterium
ATGGATAATTCAAAAAAATGACCAATAATACAAGAAAGAGTTCTTTCATCCGTTTTAAATGTTGACAAATCCTGATCCCCAATGGTATCATTCTTGCTTATTTTAATTAGTTTTGCGACATATTCAAGGATAACTTTTATTCTGTAAAAATAGTATTTAAACTTGTGCAAATTTCTAAATATATTACTCATAATATCAACATTTTGTTTTGTTTCTAACAGGAATTCTTTTGGGCAGAATGATTTGGATTCATTACTAACAAACAGTTTATCTAATGACTCTCTATATAGAAAGAATCTGGTAAATGATTCAGATTCATTGATGGTAGATCGTTTACCTATTGATTCTATTTTCAGTAAGAATTTGATTACTGAAATGGATACTCTTGCTATGGTAGATAGCTCTGAGGAAAATAGTAGTATTGAACTTGATGTTGTATACAGTGCAGTCGATTCAGTTATATTTGGCCGTACGAACAAGAAGGTTTATCTCTATAATGATGCTATTGTTACTTATGGAGAGATGGAGCTGGCTGCAGACTATATTGAATTTGATATGAGTACAAATATTGTTTTCGCAAAAGGTTTACCCGATTCAACAGGTAAGATCGTTGGAAATCCGGTTTTTAAAGATGATGTTCAAGATCTTGAAGCCAAGGAACTACATTATAATTTTAAAACTAAACGAGGACTTATTAAAGAAGTCAGAACTGAACAGGATGGAGGTTACTTACACGCGCAGAAAACCAAGAAAGATGAATATGGTCATATTCATATTAAAGACGGGAAATATTCAACTTGTGATGCAGTCCATCCACATTTCTATGTGGCTCTGACAAAGGCGAAATCTATTCCAGGAGAAAAGATTATATCCGGACCTGCCTACCTTGTCTTTGCTGATATTCCTCTTCCTATTGGATTGCCTTTTGGATTTTTCCCAAATACGACTACAAACACTTCCGGATTGTTAATCCCTCAATATGGAGAAGAGATGGGAAGGGGTTTCTATCTCCGAAATGGCGGCTATTATTTTGCAATTAATGAATATGTAGATTTAACAGTAACCGGCGATATATATACTAATGGAACATGGGGCTTACGTGTAGGTACTAAATACCGTAAACGATATAAATTTAATGGTAGTTTTAATGCCAGAATATACCAGAATATAGCTGGTGAAAAAGGCTTAGATGATTATGTAAAGTCATCTGATTATTCAATAATGTGGTCACATGCTCAGGACTCAAAGGCAAATCCGAATCAGAGATTCAGTGCCAGTGTAAATTTATCCACAAGTCGTTTTGACCAAAATCATAGTAGGGTACTAACAAATGCTTTGACCAATACTAAATCCTCGAGTATATCTTTTCAAAGAAGCTGGCCCGGTACTCCTTTTAATTTGTCTGCAAGTGCTAATCATACACAGAATTCTAATACCGGAGGTGTAAATTTGAATTTGCCTAAAGTTTCTATGAATATGTCGAGAATTTATCCCTTTCGTTTCAAAAATACTGCCGGGAATGGTGGCTTTTGGGAGGATATTCAATTGAGTTATAGCAGTAGCCTTGATAATAGAATTGCAACAGTTGACACTCTGTTATTTACAAATTCTGTTTGGTCAGATATGAAGAATGGGTTTAGGCATACTATCCCAATTACATGGAATTACAAACCTAAAAGAATTAAGAATTTTACTTTTTCTCCAAATCTTAGCTATAATGGTGTAGCCTATACTGAGCGATATCAGAAATCATGGGAGATGGTTTATCATGCTAAAGAGGATTCAACTTATTACGATGAAGTTACAGATACTATTCATGGACTTACTTATGCACATTCATATTACCCCTCAATTTCAGCAAGTCTTGCCCCAAAAATATATGGAATGTATCAATTTAAGGAAGATAGTAAAATACAAATTATCAGGCATGTAATGTCTCCAACAGTTAGCTTCAGTTATATTCCTGATGTATCATCTTTAGTGCCCGAGTATTATAGAGACTTATATGATGAGAATGGTGAATTTATTAAGCGTTATTCAATTTATGATGGGGCAATATATGGCACTCCAACTCTAGGTAGAAGTTCCAAAACAATGTCTTTTGCCTTGAGAAATAATGTTGAAGCCAAGATTAAGACCGAAACCGATTCTACTGAAGAAATGAAGAAGGTTAAACTACTTGATAATATGAATTTTTCAACCAATATGAATTTTGATGATTCCATCAAGTTCAGACCTATTTCTTTTAATGGTAATACAAGGATCTTTCAGAATAAGATCAACGTCAGTTTTCGGGGAAGTATGGATCCATATGCTGCCGATAGCCTAAACAAAAGAATTAATGTGTCAGAATACAGTCGTAGTGGAAAACTTGTTAGACTTACAAATGCGGGATTGACAATGGGGCTAAACCTTAAAGGAGGTACAGGAAAATCTAAAGAAGATGGACCGGAAGAATCACCTGATATAACTCCACAGGAAGAGCCTGGTACATTGAGAGAGGAATATGATGCTTTTGATGAAGATTATTATTACGGCGAATATGTAGATTTCAGTATTCCGTGGAGCCTGAGGATAGATTATTCTCTTAATTATACGAAAACTATTGCTGATGCCAGAATTATACAAACAGTTAGACTAACTGGGGACTTTAGCCTTACTCCAAAGTGGAAAATAGGATTCAATACGGGTTATGATTTTAAACTTGCAAAAGTAACTACTTCTAATATGAGTATTTTTAGAGATTTGCATTGTTGGGAGATGAGATTAACTGCAGTTCCATTTGGTAAATATAAAAGCTTTAACTTTCAAATCAATGCAAAGTCTTCTTTATTACAAGATTTAAAATATAATAAGAGGATTCCATGGCAAGATAATTTTTAAACTTATATACATGAAAAGAATAATTTCAACACCAAATGCTCCAGCTGCAGTTGGCCCATACTCGCAAGCCGTTGAGACTAACGGAACACTATACATCTCCGGTCAGATTCCTCTTGTTCCTGAAACTGCAAAGATTATTGAGGGTGGTATTTCGGAGCAAACAGAACAAGTAATGAAGAACATCGCAGCCATTTTAGATGCTGCTGGATATTCATTTTCAAATGTTGTAAAATCGACATGCCTCCTTAGTGATATTGCAAATTTTAAAGCAATGAATGAAGTTTATGCTAAATATTATACTGAAGAGATGCCAGCAAGAGCTGCTTTTGCAGTTAAGGATTTACCTTTGAGTGTACTGATAGAAATAGAAACTATTGCTGTTAAATCAGTGAGACTTTAATTTTGAGAGGCTGATAATATGAGATTGCTTCACCTCCTTCTATGGAATCCCGCAACCGCAAAGGGCGATGACGAGATTGCTTCACCTCCTGCGTCGGTTCGCAATGACGAAACTCACTCAGGTACAAGGGATTAAAAAGTTGGTGGCTTTGCCGCCAACTTTTTAATCCCACCGTGTTGCCAAAGACCCGTCTTTGCGATGGAGCCGGAGGTACGAGGGCGACTGAAGCAATCTCGTCCTCTCCAAGGTTAAGGTTAATTAATACGAAGTATGGTTTTTCTTTCAAGATGCCACAAGGTAAATAGATTCACTTTAAAGCATTTGAAGATTCAGACAAAAAAAACGCCGACTCAAATTAATGAGCCGGCGTTTTATATAGTATTAGCTGAAATACTATTTAAGTATTACTCAGCAACAATTTCAAAAGGAATCTCTACATAAACTTGTTTATGAAGCTTAATCTTAGCAGTATAAGAACCAATTTCTTTAATAAGCTCTTCTTTAATTGAGATATTTTTTCTGGCAATTTCAAATCCTTTACTCTCTAATGCTTCAGCAATTTGAATTGTATTTACAGAACCAAATATTTTACCTTTAGTACTGGTCTTTGCACCTATAGTTAAACTTACACCTTCTAATTTTTCAGCTGACTTTTTTGCTTCTTCTACCAATTTAGTCTCTTTATGGGCTCTTTGACGAAGCGTTTCTTCATGCACTTTTCTTGCAGAAGCAGTAGCATTAATAGCTAATCCATTAGGAATAAGATAATTTCTGGCATAACCATTTTTAACGGTGATAATATCGTCCTTATGTCCTAATGACAGGATATCTTCTTTTAATATAATTTCCATTTTTTCTTTCCTCCAATTATTTATTTCATTAAATCGGTTACATATGGCAGAAGAGCAATGTGTCGAGCTCTTTTAACAGAAATTGACACTTTTCTTTGGAACTTTAGTGATGTTCCTGTTACTCTGCGAGGAAGAATTTTACCTTGTTCGTTCAGAAATTTCTTTAAGAACTCAGGGTCTTTATAATCGATGTACCTTATTCTACTTTTTCTAAAGCGACAATATTTTTTCTTTTTAATCTCAACTGATAGTGGAGTGAGATATCTGATTTCTGATGCTGTTTGTGCCATGATTTAAGCCTCCTTTTTCTTATCTGATTCAACTTTAGCTCTTTTCTTTTCAGCATACGCAACAGAATATTTCTCCATCTTTGTAGTGAGAAAACGAATAATACGCTCATCTCTGCGAAACTGTAATTCAAGTTTTTCAATACTATCTCCGGGAGCCCTAAATTCAATTAGGTAGTAAAATCCGGTTGACTTCTTTTGGATGGGGTAGGCAAGCTTTTTAAGCCCCCAATTTTCTTCATGAACAATCTCACCCTTATTTTTGGTGATAATGCCCTTGAATTTTTCAACCGCTTCCTTCATCTGTGCCTCAGACAAAACGGGAGTTGTAATGAAAACGGTTTCATACTGGTTAAACATAATCTTTTTAATTTTAATGATTTAATCTAAAAATGTTCGCAAAAATAATTTTAATTGCAATCATTTCCAAGGAAATATGGAATAAAATAGAATAAAGTGCCTAAAGTTAGAAGTACTTAAAGTGACTAAAGTTGAAAGCACTTAAAGTGATCGGAGATAAAGAAATTGAAAATAGTATTTTAAGATTGATGTATTTATTATCCTAAATAAAATCTCTACACTAAAGATTATTAATAAAAATTGCTTTTTTTGTCGGATATTTATTGTCTTATTTATTAACTGATCAAAATAAAATGAAAATAACCAAAGAATTTTACGGGAATGACCTTGAAGGAAATTCTGTCGATTTATACAGCTTGAAAAACGATAACGGATTAGTTATTAAGATTACAAATTATGGCGGTATTATAACTCATATTTTTCATCCCGACAAAAACGGTAATGTCGATGATTTAGTTTTGGGATTTGATAGTTTAGATGAATATCTTGGCGAGCATCCCTATTTTGGGGCAATAATTGGTCGCGTTGCAAATCGAATTGGCAATGCTGTGTTTAATCTTAATAATACTGAATATAAACTAGTTGCAAATAATGATATTAATCATCTTCATGGAGGTTTAAAGGGATTCGATAAGAAAATATGGGCCGCTACGAGTTATGAGGAAAACGATTCCGTATATCTTAGTCTGAGCTACCTATCCGAAGATATGGAAGAAGGTTATCCGGGGAATTTAAATACTAAGGTCATTTATTCTCTTAATAATAGTAATGAACTGAAAATTGAATATTTTTCTGAAACGGATAATGATACGATAATAAATTTAACAAATCATAGTTATTTTAATCTGAATGGTGGAAAGTCGGATATAAAAAACCACTCTTTAAAATTGAAGTGTAATTATTATACTGTTGTTGATAATTCCGTTCCAACAGGAGAAATAAGGAAAGTTGATGGTACTCCATTTGATTTCCGGGAAATAAAACAAATAAATTATTATTGGGATAAATTAGATAATGGTTATGACCACAATTTTATTATTCAGGATAAGCCAGGTGAGTTAAAATGGTTTGCTTATGTTGAAGATCCCGATTCGGGCAGAAGCATGGAGATAGCAACAACTCAACCAGGTGTTCAGTTATATACTTCAAATTATGTAATCAATGTAAAGGGAAAAGGCGGAGCTATATATAATAAACAACAAGCATTATGTTTAGAGACTCAGCATTTTCCTGATGCAATTAATAAGAGCAATTTCCCAAAAGTAGTACTTAAAAAGGGGGAGTTGTACAATCATATTACCATATATAAGTTTAATTCATAAGACTTTTGGAAATGAGATTGATAATCATACTATTTCTTTCTTTAGTTGTCGGAAAATTCTCTCAACTTTTTTCACAATGTTCCCATACAGGTAAAAAATTATCTACGGAATTTCTTTCACCAGGATTTTCAGATCTGGAAAAGAAATATGATGTGAACTACTATCATATAAATCTTTTAATAAATAATTTAGATACTTATATAGAAGGGTATACAGACATTGGAATTACTGCCCTCGAAGTAATTGACACAATTGTATTTGAGCTTCTTGATGATTTATCAATTGACTCAATCAATGTTAATTCTGAATACCACCAAAATTACCTTCATTCAGATGGGTTAATAAATATTGCTATTGATAATAATATTCAAGTTGGTGAAAAAACAATGCTTAGAATTTATTATAAAGGAGCAAGCCAAAGCAGTAATTTCTTTTCAGGAATTTCCAATCGAAGCGATTTTATCTATAATAAAAGTGTTACATATACTTTGTCCGAACCTTTTCAGGCAAGTAGTTGGTTTCCGGTCAAACAGGATTTGCATGATAAAGCAGATTCTGTTCGCGTTTATTTAACGGTAGATGAGGACCTAATGGCTGGGTCGAATGGTGTTCTTGAGAATATTTCTATTCCTGAAGATGGCAAGAAAACCTATGAATGGTTTTCAAATTATCCCATAGCATATTATCTTATTTCTTTTTCCGTTTCAGATTATATCGATTATAGCTTTAATGTAAGTATTGAAGGTGTAGATGATTCATTACTGGTGCAAAATTTTATATATAATTCAGTTAATATTTTTGAGAATGAAAAAGAGAATATTGACAAGACCGGAGATTTGCTTGAACTCTTTTCATCTTTATTTGGTACTTATCCTTTTATAAATGAAAAATATGGTCATTGTATGGCTCCTATGGGTGGTGGGATGGAACATCAGACAATGACTACACTGCAGAATTTTAATTTTTTATTGGTTGCTCATGAACTTGCACATCAATGGTTTGGCGATTATGTTA
>JAGLSB010000552.1 GCA_023135955.1 Bacteroidales bacterium
GCTATTTTAAGGGCTGCTGAAGAAGATCCTGATGGATGCGATGTAATTTTATGGGATGGAGGGAACAATGATTTCCCATTCTACAAATCTGATCTTACAGTAACAGTTGTCGATCCTCATCGTCCGGGACATGAATTGAAATATTATCCGGGTGAAGTTACATTACGAATTGCTGATGTAGTTGTCATTAACAAAATGGATAGCGCAGATCCGGAAGCTATTCAAATTGTGCGCGAAAGCATTGATAAAGTAAATCCTGATGCTATAGTTATTGATGGTGCCTCACCAATCAGGGTTGAAAATCCTTCAATTATTAAGGGTAAAAGAGTGCTTGTTGTCGAGGACGGGCCAACACTTACCCATGGAGAAATGAAACTTGGTGCCGGTGTAGTTGCCGCAAAGAAATATGGCTGCGCAGAACTTGTTGATCCCAGGCCATATACTGTTGGGAAACTGAGCGAGACTTTTAAGCTTTATCCTGGAATTGGCACTCTTCTACCTGCAATGGGATATGGAGATGAACAGCTTAGAGATCTGGAGACAACGATAAACAATACCGATTGCGATGCTGTCATTATCGGTACGCCTATTGATCTGAGCAGAATAGTTAATATTAAGAAGCCTCACACACGTGTATTTTATGACCTTCAGGAAATTGGCGAACCAGATTTGAATATGGTATTAGACGATTTCGTAAAAGAGCATAAACTATAGAAATGAAAATTATTATTTTGAAACCACAGCTTCATTCTGTGTGTGTTTTTGATATTTTGAAACTAATGATTTGACCGCAGTAAGAATGCTAATTCCAATTATTGTTTAATCAGGATTTATTCATTCAAAAAAGATCAAAATTTCGAATACGAGGTTGTAAATAAATTTTATAATCTTTTTTTAATTTCCTCAGTTTCCTTTTCGAATCCTGGCTTTTCAAGTAAGGCAAACATATTTTTTTTATAAGCCTCAACGCCAGGTTGATTGAAAGGGTTAATGTTCAGTAAGTATCCACTTATTCCACAAGCTTTTTCAAAGAAATATACCAATTGTCCCAAATTATATTCATTTATAGCGTCAATCTCAATACGGATATTCGGAACTCCACCATCAACATGTGCAAGCATAGTACCTAGTTCTGCCATTGAATTAACATCCGATATGCGTTTATTAGCAATATAATTAAGCTGATCTAAATTTCCCTCGTCAGATGGGATCTGAATTTTCTTATCAGAACCTGAAACGGAAATTACGGTTTCAAAAATATGACGTTCACCCTCCTGAATATACTGACCCATAGAGTGCAAGTCGGCTGTAAAATATACACTGGCCGGAAAAATACCCTTATTTTCTTTTCCTTCACTTTCTCCAAATAATTGTTTCCACCATTCTGAAAAATAAACTAGTTTATCATTGAAATTAGCGAGGATTTCTATTTTTTTTCCTTTTTTATAAAGCGCGTGACGTGTAGCAGCATAAATAGCAGCAGGATTATCTTCAAAAATAGTATCGGTTCCAGATATTGATTCCATTTGTTTTGCCCCATTAATAAATTCACGGATGGAATAACCCGCAATAGCTATAGGAAGCAGTCCTACGGGTGTAAGAACTGAGTACCTTCCGCCTGCATCATCAGGAATGATAAAACTTTGATAAGCTTCAATATTTGAAAGCTCCCGTAAAGCACCTTTCTTAGCATCTGTAATTGCAATAATCAATTCCTTTGCATTTTCTTTTCCTACTTGACTCTCAAGTTGTTTCTTGAGAATGCGAAATGCAACTGCCGGCTCTGTAGTTGTCCCTGATTTTGAAATTACTACAATACCAAATTTCTTATCTTTTAGCAGTTCAGTTAATTCTCCCAGGTAATCTTCAACAATATTTTGCCCGGCAAAAAGGACTCTTGGATATTTTCCAGCTTGCTCTAACCACTCAAAACTACTGCTCATAGCTTCCAGGAAAAATTTTGCTCCCAAATAAGAACCCCCAATACCGATAACAATAACATAATCAACTTTTTTTGCCAATCCCTTAGCCACATTTTCAATTTCTTGAATTTCGTTTTCTGAGATTTGAGACGGAAGATCAACCCAACCTAAAAAATCATTACCTTCTCCGGATTTATTATGTAAACTTTTAACTTGCTTTTCGGCTTCATTTTTTATACTGAATATTTCCTCTTTACTTATAAAATCATAAACCTTGCTAATATCAAGCTTGAAATTTTTCATGCGCTTCAAAAAATTATTAATTAAAAAATCTGATTGTAGAGGCAAATTTAAAAAGAAATATTTACTTATCTCTTCATAATAGATCTATAAAGTAGGAATTGATTTGATTTATTTCTGAAAATCTGGTTGCTGGTTGCTGGGCGCCGCCCTGAGCCTGCGATCTCTGAGCTAGCCGAAGGGTCGAAGAGTCTGGTTACTGGGAAGAAAAATAAACTACAATGATTTGCCTTGTTCGTTTCGTTGGCATAATCTGTTCCTCCCCACTTGGGGGAAGGCTAGGAGGGGGTTAGACGAACTTTGTATTAGTAGAAGAAAAAGAATTTCAAACACCTTACCCATATATCAATCTTCATTCAGCATATTAACCTCACGTATTCTTCGACTTAGTATCTCTGAATACTCTTTTGAGTCTTTATTTTTATATTCTCCCCATGCTAGTTGTGAATATTCTTTTGCGGTTTCGAATTCACTTAAAATTTCATAAACAACAGCCAGGTTATGAGCCGAACGTGCCTGGGTTTTTCTTTTCTTGCTATTAATAGAAGTTTTAAAACTAGCAATAGCAGCATCCCAGTCATTCACTTCCATCATTCTCGCCCCTTGTGCAAGGTCTTTATCTCTTCGCCCTTTTTTGTAATATATTCTACTTACTCTTTGCCAGTATGGGGAGATTCTCTGCCCGTAATTTCTGCCTGCATCATAACTAAGCTGCATAATGGGATTTGATATATAAGTCGTATTAATAATGTTCACCAGATTGTTTTCCAGTAAATGTATCCTCCCGCTTCTGCTAAAATTATATTCCTCAATAACAGCATTCGATCTTAAGTCATATATTCTAAAACCAAGTTTGACATCAATGAATTCTCCTCTGCGGTCTGTGTCAAAATATTCCAGAGATAAAACTGCATCTGCTTCATTTTCCATGCAAATACCCTTGAGATGTGCCAAAGAGAGTAAATCTGCCATGTTTCCAGGTTTAGAATCTAAAGTCATTTCAATATTTGTTCTGACGAAACTAATATGAATGTTATTATTTACAAGATCTATTAAACCATCGAGACATTTTCGGGCAGCTACTCTATCCTGACCAATACCTTCACCGGTAATGCCTCCCTCGAGAATATTTACAAGTTTATCTTCACGGATACTACGATCAATAATTGCAATAGTTTTTATGTGATCGGGTAATTTTAGTTCAGATGGAAATAAAGCATCAAAGGATATAGATGGGGCAGCAAAAAGGAAAAATATTCCTGTGTAAATCACTAAGTTTTTTATCCTGATTTTCATTTTCTAAAATTTAAGTGCTTGTATTAAATCATGTTGATATAAATGATATTGCAAAAATAATACCAATTAGAAATAATTTATTACTTTGCATATAAGCTATCTGAAAATTGCGATATTTAAGAAATATGTATTAACTATTATAAGACAAGATATGAGATCAAGAAAAATTAGAATGGGAATGGTTGGAGGTGGCCCTGGTTCATTTATAGGAAGAGTTCACTTTAATGCTGCAATGCTCGATGGGCAAATTGAACTGGTCTGTGGTGCTTTTAGCTCAGATCCTGATAAATCAAGAGAGGCAGGAGAAGGTTACTACCTAAATCCAGAGCGAATATATGGTTCCTTTCAGGATATGTTTGAAAAGGAGAAGTTACTTCCAGATGGAGAGAGAATGGATTTTGTATGCATCGCGACACCAAATCATGTCCATTTTGAGCCTTCTAAAATGGCATTGGAGAATGGTTTTCATGTTGTTAGTGATAAACCCTTAACGTATACAGTAGAAGAAGCTGAGATTCTGGTGAAACTAGTCGAAAAAACCGGGCTGTTCTTTGCTGTAACGCATGCTTATTCAGGATATCCAATGGTGAAAGAGGCAAGGAATATAATTCAAAATAATGAGCTGGGAAGTATCAGGAAGATTATTGTTGAATATCCACAAGGCTGGCTGAGTTTGCCACTCGAGCAAGGCGATAGTAAGCAGGCTTCCTGGCGCACCGATCCTAAACGGTCGGGGAAAGCAGGTTGTATGGGTGATATAGGAACACATGCTTTAAATCTAGCAGAGTATATTTCAGGATTAAGGGCCACTGAAATATGCGCTGATTTAAGTATTTTTGTTGAGAACAGGAAGCTAGATGATGATGGAAATGTTTTGTTGAGATTTGACAATGGGGCAAAAGGAATACTTCATGCAAGTCAAATATCAGTAGGTGAAGAAAATAATTTAAATATTCGGATTTATGGGGAGAAAGGATCGGTCAAGTGGATACAACAGGAGCCTAATACCCTTATAGTTAACCGACTAGATAAGCCAATAGAATTACGAAGATCGGGAAACTCTTATCTTTCAGAAATAGCAAGCTATAATACACGTTTACCATTCGGTCATCCTGAAGGACTAATTGAGGCATTTGCTAATATATACAGGAATTTAGCGACTTCTATTCAGTATAAATTAATGGCAAAAGATATTCCTGAATTTGCAATGGATTATCCAACTGTTTATGATGGATTGAGAGGGATGAAATTCATTGATAAATTAATTGAATCGAATAAGTCGGATTATAAATGGACTAAATTTTGATTTTTTTGTTGCTAAAATTATTAACCTAAATATTTATCGATTATGTCAAGACCAATAACACTTTTCACCGGGCAATGGGCAGATCTAACATTGGAAGAAGTATGTAAAAAAGCTAAAGCCTTTGGATATGACGGACTTGAACTTGCATGTTGGGGTGATCATTTTGAGGTGGATAAAGCTGATGATGCTTATTGCGATGCCAAACGAAAACTTCTGGCAAAATATGATCTTAAAGTTTTTGCAATTTCAACTCATTTGGTTGGACAAGCTGTTTGTGATAGGATTGATGAAAGACATAAATCTATACTGCCCGATTATATCTGGGGAGATGGAGATCCGGAAGGAGTAAGACAAAGGGCTGCAGCAGAGATTATTGAAACAGGGAAAGCTGCTAAGAGATTAGGAGTAAAAATAGTAAATGGATTTACTGGGAGCTCAATCTGGAATTTGCTATATTCTTTCCCTCCGGTAAGTAAAGAGATGATTGATGCTGGTTACAAAGACTTTGCCGACAGATGGGAACCAATAATGGATTCCTATGCAAAATTGGGAGTTAATTTCGGACTAGAGGTGCATCCCACAGAGATAGCATTCGATATTGCCTCTGCTGAAAGAACATTGAAAGCTATTGATAATCATCCTGCATTTGGTTTTAATTACGATCCAAGCCACTTTGGGTATCAGGGCGTCGATTATGTAGAATTCATATACCGATTTAGTAAAAAGATATTCCATGTTCATATTAAAGATGCTGCCTGGTCGGATAAACCTACTGAGGCGGGTGTTTTTGGAGGGCATTTGGAGTTCGGGGACAGACGCAGATTCTGGGATTTTGTAAGTCCGGGAAGAGGAGATATTGATTTTGAACCTATAATCAGAGCCTTGAACAGGATTGACTATATTGGTCCGCTTTCTGTTGAATGGGAAGATGCAGGTATGGATCGTGAACATGGTGCCAGAGAAGCCTGTGAATTTGTGAAGGGCATGGATTTCCGTCCTTCAGGTCAGGCTTTTGATGATGCGTTTCAGAAATAGCGGTCATTTCGTCCCAAACAATCTATCACCGGCATCTCCAAGTCCAGGAACTATATATCCTTTTTCGTTTAATTTTTCATCAAGTGCAGCAAGGTATATGTCTACATCCGGATGTTCTTTTTTCATACGGGCAACTCCTTCAGGGGCTCCAACTATGCAGACAAGTTTTATAATTTTAGCACCGAACTTCTTTACGCTGCTGATTGCTGCACATGCACTTCCACCAGTAGCCAGCATGGGATCAAGAACCAAAACCACAGCTTCGGGCATATTTGGAGGAAACTTTGAATAATAATTCTGAGGTTCGAGAGTTTCATGATCACGAAATAATCCGATATGTCCGACCTTAGCAGTTGGGATCAGGCTGGAAATTCCATCTACCATTCCCAGTCCGGCACGAAGAATAGGGATTAATACGATATCTTTTGCCATTTCTGCAGTTTGGCAGGGACCAACCGGAGTTTCAATATCGATTTTTTTTAGAGGAACATCCTTAGTAATTTCATATGCCATTAATCCTGCCAATTCATCAAGATTTTCACGAAAATCTTTTGTGCCTGTTTCTATTCTTCTTATTAATGATAATTTATGAGTAATGAGGGGATGATCGAGTATATTGAGCATAGTAATTTATTTTATTCAAAAGTATAAAAAAGACGATTAGATAATAACATCTTATAATCTGATCATAAAGTCACACACACTGAAAATGATAAAAGAAACAATGAATTTTTCATTTCGGATTTAATTAATATACGACTATGTAATCAGTATACTTAAAATCCAAATCTTCAGGAACAAATGAATTGAATTTTTTAGCTGTACTTTCAATGATAAGCCACTGTTTATGATATTCTTCAGAAGAAGGCCCCTGTGGAATTGGAAAGTACTGATCGCGACGATCTGCAGAATCGAATATGGTTAAAAGTATATAATTTCCTACATCAGCTCCTCTGTCGCCTTTTAAAATATAATTATAAAAACCTTCAATATGATCCTGAAAAGCTTGATGGTATTCATTCTCAACAAATAATTCAAAATCATCTTGGCTTTCTTTCTCAATTTCGAAGTACCTAACGGCAATTACTTCACCTAATACAGGGGCAATAATTTTTGTATACCCCAAAACCACATAATCTGTGTATGGTTTAATAGTCTCTACGAGTTTTTGCTCTGGCGCATGAAACTGAAATTTATTTAATACTGCATTCCATTGCGGATAATTAGACCAATCAGATTCTGGGAAATAGTAGTCTCTTGTATTTTTATGATCAAATGTCCAGGCAAAAATATATTCACCATTTCTATCCCCCCTATCACCTTTCATAACCCAACCACTTGCTCCTTTTGACTGAGCGGTAACATTATCGCACCATTGATTATAGTAATTTAGAAAAATAATTTCATTAACGTCATTGCACATATCAAGCTCACGAATCGAAATAACTTCGGGAAGATTTTGAGCTTGAAGGTATGAAAATGGAAGGAAAAACAGAATGAAAAGGCCAAAACAGCAAAATGTAAATCTTTTCATGATTTAATATTTTTGGTTTAGACAACAGAGAAAAATCCAATAGATTTTATTAACAAACCTAATCCTTCCATCCAACTCACATTAACATCACTTTAAATATAATTCATTATCAGATTCAAGTCAAGTTATTCACTATTCATGAAATAGTTGTTAAACATAGAATTAATTATTGCGCTGAAATAAAACTATTTAACAAAGAATCTTTTTTCACATTTATTGAGTTGATTATGACATATTATGATTTGAAAAAAATGAACCTTTCTTATTGAAAATAGTTTTAGCGTCTGGGGTTATAAGCATATATTTCGAATTATTTTTTTGCAAGTATATGAATTGAATGATTTTCCTTAAATGTATTAAAGAAAAATTTTGAAATTGAGTAAAAATGAATCTGAATCCAAAGGAATGAATTCGTAATCCCAACTTTTGCTTATACGAGCGAGATCAATATATGTTAAATCAGATTTTTGATTATCCTTCGATTTTAAACTTACCTTATAAATTAATTTCAATTCTTTTTCCGTTTTATTTTTAAGTTTATCAAACAGATTTTTTAAATAATTTACCTCTTCAGGACTTAATTCATTAACTGATGTAACAAAGTATGCTTCTTTATCTCTTCCAAAAGAAAAAACACCTGTTTTCTTATTATTTCTCAAAAGTCCATGATTACTTATATTTTGCATCATTTCAACAGAGGCATGGAAAAGATTCCTTTTAATAGTATATGGAGAATCAGATTCATTAAGATTCTTTTCTATCATTTGAATGATAGGAATAAGGGTTTCGTGCTTGAAATCACTTTTATATAGAAGATATTGATTAGAGTTAAAGAGCTCATCATCCAACTTGATTATTTCATTGAAGATTGTTTTCTTATTTTCTTTTGTGTTAATAATTTCTGGAGGTCCAAAGCTCATCATAATATAGAAAACAGAGTGATCCTTCGTGCCAGGGGCAAAATGAAAATTCAATTTATTCCCGGTTTTTCTCGCCATTTCGATCAATCCCAAACTGGCGCCACCCTTATCGGAGAATTTTCCTTCTTCAAGGACATTTTTATATAGCTGTGAGAGATCACTTTTACTAAGCTTGTTTAAGTATTCTATTTTTTGGGTGAGTATCTCTATTTTATCATTTCTTATGGGATTTGCTGAAGCAATGTATAGCAACTTATCCTTTACCCTCATAAAAAAAGCATTTTCAAGTTTTCCATCACTGAATTTCGGATTATTGTCTATCCCATGACGAGCAACATTCTGAAAGCATTCGGCGACAAGAAAAATAGCTCTTTTTTTTATTCCTTTTAATTCGCTATTTTCAAGAAAAGAATTAGAAAGATTTACCATTTTTTCAACGATAGAATCATTGAAGCTCCCAAAATATGCTAACGTCAAATCATCATTGTTAAAGCGATGATAATACTCTATAAGGCTGATTTCTTTCAAATGTATAGGTTTTGAACTTCTAATGCTCAAATAAATTTATATTAAATACATCATCAAAACAAATTTTCCGAATACTTTTCTGGTAAAAAGAGTAGTATTTAGTTATTTATCTAAAACTAGTAATTCAATTTTTCGGAATTCCGTTGGTGCACTTTCTGCCTGAAGTGCGATATATCCTTCTGTGAGAGCAAGTCCATCATATTCCAGATACGATTCAGGTAAATCTCCGCCAATTACAGGCTTATTATAGGTCATAACAGTATCGCCATTTAGGATATGATGAATTATACTATCATTAAATACAACCGCTTCAAAAGTGACCCATTGATCGCCAGGAAAAGTTTTAGAACTGGAACTAATGCAATGTTGAGTAATTAGTTTCCCATTCATTTCTATATGTGTTCCCGGTGTGCAAACATTTCCATTTGTCCTTTCACCATCTCCTAATCCGCCAAGTAGTTGACCTTCAATAGAAACTGGAAATTTCTGGTCTAATTCCAGACTTTCAGGAGGCTGACAATGTAGCATTATACCGTTATTTCGAATTGCCCAATTCGGGCCTCCTTTTACTTGTTCTCCAACAAATCTGTATTCGACCCGGATTTTATAATTAGAAAAACTTTCTTTGTAATACAGGTGACCAAATTCGTCTGAGATTGAGTCATATTTATCATAGCTTACGATCAGTAGTGAATCGCGAACCTGAAATGTATTTTTATAGTTTACACCTAAATCGGAATGGTTGAATTTTGGGGTCCATCCCTCAAGATCTTGTCCGTTAAAGAGTTGGATCCAGTTTTCTTTATGTTGGGTAGAAGAGTTGCACGATATTAGAAAAACAAAAATAAGGAAGACAGAGTATCTCATATTGCATTAGGTTTTAATTGTGTTCAATATATGAATTCAATCTTACACTTAAAAGAAAATCCATTCCTAATTATATTTTTAGTTTGTATTAGCCTCCAAAATTGGATAATAATAATTGAAAATCTGAATTTTAATAAAATATTCTTAATTTAGTTTGAAATAAACTTATAAATGTACTGAAATGAAAAATAAATTATTTCTTTTTAGCTTATTCCTTTTTATCACAATGAATTCATTTTCTCAATCTAATTTAAAAGGGATCCCGGAAGGATTTGAATCTCTCTTTAATACTAAGGATCTTACAAACTGGAAGGTTCCGGCAGGTGATAATGGGCATTGGATTGTTTTAGATGCAGTAATTGATTATGATGCTGAAAGTGAGGCGGTTGGAGATAAAAATCTTTGGACTGAAAAGTCCTATAAAGATTTTGTTTTATATATTGATTGGAGAATAAAGGAAACACCTTGGGAGAATCCGCGGGTTCCAATTATTTTGCCGAGTGGATTACACAAAAAAAATAAAGAAGGAAAAAATATTCTAACAAAGGTTCCCGATTCCGATTCAGGAATATTGCTCAGGGGTAATGATAAATCGCAATGTAACATTTGGTGCTGGCCCATTGGTTCAGGCGAAGTATATGGCTATAGGATGGACAAATCGATGCCGGCAGAGGTTAGAAAAGGAGTTACCCCAAAAATGAAGGCTGATAATAATATCGGTGAATGGAATACATTCATTATTACACTGGTGGATAATATGTTAACAGTTAACCTGAACGGGCATAATGTTATTGAAAAAGCTGAGTTGCCAGGATTACCTGAAAGCGGTGCTATTGGCCTTCAACATCATGGTGCAAAAAGAGATGGCGAATGGGTAAGTCCACCAGCCCTTGTTCAGTTTAGAAATATATA
>JAGLSB010000553.1 GCA_023135955.1 Bacteroidales bacterium
CATAAGAAGAATGTAGGGATGATTAGCATTGATACACATTTGAATGATGAATTTCTGAATTCTTATTGGGCTGATGGACTAATCATATCAACTCCTACAGGCTCTACAGCTTATTCAATGGCGGTTGGCGGACCTATAGTTTTGCCACAATCGCATAATTTTATTATTTCCCCGGTGTCCCCACACAATCTTACCGTACGTCCAATTGTAGTTCCGGATGATGTTGTTATTAAATTGAAAGTGAATTCCAGAAGCGATAAATTCCTGGTAGCAATGGATTCCAGGTCGTATACTATCGATACACGGCTTGAACTGAATATTGAAAAAGCCAGACATGGGATTTTAATGGTAAAATTCCCGGTAAATAATTTTTACAATACACTACGAAATAAATTAATGTGGGGAATGGACAGGCGAAATTGGTAGAAAATGGCCATTAATTGGGCTAACATTAATAATCTTTTTTTGTTAAATTTTCTTAATAAAGTTTAATTTCAATGTCGTTAAATGAGAAATTTTAATAAATTTATATCTTTGTAGAATAAATATAATTTAAAGGATGAAAAGAATTGCTGGTCTTATCCTTATAATATTATTATTGTGTATGCCTTTTAAGGCTGATGCACAAAAGTGGAAACTCAGAAGATATGAGGCAAATCTTGGTGTTGCGCTGAATAATTTCTATGGTGATGTAGGAAGGCCCATACCACCGGGAGTGTTTTTGGGGAGCTTAGCCACTGTAAAAGCTTTTGATACGCGACCGTCAATTAATTTCGGTGTTCGCTATAAGTTAAATGGTGCAATGTCACTAAAGATGGATTTGTTTTATGGAGTGATTTCCGGAAAAGATGGCGGGGATCTAAAAGAAAGAGGATATTCCTTCAGTTCTACAATATTTGAGCCTGCTTTTAAGTTTGAGTATTATCTGATTCCTGAAGGACGGGCAGTTTCAACAGCAGCTCTATTTAGCCGAATAGGAATGGCGAATAGCTATGCTAAGATAAATATTTATCTTTTTGGAGGTGCAGGTGGGGCAATTACAACGCCAAAAGGTTTTAATGGACTTGAAGATAGGGCTGAATTCCAAAATTTAACTAATTTTGGGCTCGTTTTTCCTTTTGGTATTGGTGGTAAATATGCTATTGATGCACTTTGGTCAATCGGATTTGAATATGGAAGACGTTATACTTTAACTGATAAAATTGATGGGTTTGAATCAGCCTTCTCTTCATCAAATGATATGTATGAAATTGCAAGCTTTTCAGCAATTTACAAGATCAAAACAGATCGACGCGGAAGGCCCGTACTTCGTTATGGAATCAGGCGTTAGTTCAGCTCTTAGCTCATTTGTTGTATCATTTCGCTATCTTTTTCTTCTTTTCTTTTTCCTTTTTTTAAGTTTTAATGTTTTTTCCCAAAGAAAAGCTGATATAGGATTTTTTGCCGGAACAGCATATTATATGGGAGATATAAACCCTAATAAGCATTTTTACTCTCCTTCTTTAGCAATTGGACCAATTTACAGATATAATTTTTATTTAAGGAATTCTATTCGCTTCAGTGGTATATATCACAAATTACGAGCAGATGGTGTCGATCAATTAGGGAGGTCCGCAGAGTTTCCAGGAAGTTTTGTCGATGTGGCGGCAGTATACGAATTTAATTTTATCCCCTATAAGACTGCTGATAAAAAAGATAATCAATCAATATATACTTCTGTTGGTTTAGGCTATCATTTAGCTTTTGGAGGAGGAAATCATTTTACTATTCCTTTTTCGATTGGATATAAATTTAATGTTGGAGGGAAATTAAGTATAGGACTGGAACTTTCATCAAGGAAAACCTTTACTGATATTAAAATTGATGGCATTTCGAATCCAGGAATAACCGATGGTGATTTTCATTTGGTTGGTAACAATGACTGGTATACATTTGCAGGTATTTTTGTAACATACAAAATTTTCAATTACAGGGAAGATTGTCCTACTTATGAGTAAACAAAATGGCATCTAAAGAACAGGTAAATATCGATAAATTACCATTGCACGTTGCTGTTATAATGGATGGAAACGGAAGGTGGGCTCAGCAGCATGGTCAGGAAAGAGTTTTTGGCCATCAGAATGGAGTGGTTGCTGTTAGAGAAACAGTTGAGGCAGCTGCAGAATTAGGTATTAAATATCTTACACTATATGCATTTTCAACAGAGAATTGGAACAGACCACAAGAGGAAGTTGATGCTTTGATGATATTGCTCGTGCAAACCATTAGAAGTGAAATGGATACGCTTCAGAAGAATAAAGTAAGCTTAGGCATAATTGGAGATACGGAAAAAATGCCCGAAGGTGTAAAAGAAGAGCTTCTCATTGCTATTGATGAAACTAAATATAATAACGGGCTCAAGCTTATTCTTGCACTTAGTTATAGTGGTAGATGGGAAATCCTGAATGCTGTCAGGAAAGTTGCTCTTGATATAAGAAATGAGAAATTAGATGAAAATGATCTGTCTTTCGATAGTTTTGAGAGCTATCTTGAGGCATCAAAATACCCTGATCCTGAATTATTAATTCGAACCAGTGGTGAATTCAGAATCAGTAATTTTCTATTATGGCAAATTGCCTACACAGAATTGTATTTTACAGATGTTCTTTGGCCTGATTTTCGCAAGAAAGAATTCTTTGATGCCATAGTGGATTTTCAAAGCAGAGAAAGAAGATTTGGAAAAATCAGTGCCCAAATAAAAAGAGATTAAGTTAAATGAAGAATCAAATGACCAGAAGAAATATCCTCTTATTACTATTTTTAAGTTTTGCGGTTTTAAGTTTTGCCCAGGATGCAGAAAATGAAAAACTTAAAGTAGTAGATTATTCACTACCTAAAGAATATTCTATTGCTGACATTAATATCTCTGGAGTAGAATTTCTTCAGAAAGAAGTTTTAGTAAGTCTTTCCGGTTTAAAAACAGGAAGTAAAATAGATATTCCTGGAGATGCAATTACAGATGTAATTAAAAAATTCTGGAGTCAGGGACTATTTGAAGATGTCCAGATTACCGCAACAAAAATTGAAAATGGGAAAGTCTGGTTGGATATTTATCTAAAAGAACGTCCAAGAATGTCTGCTATGGAGATTGATGGAGTAAATAAATCCGAGACTCAGGATCTCATGGATAAATTAAATATTAGAAATGGGAGCCAGGTTACCGAAGATGTTCTCAATAACATTACGCGTATCATTAAAGAACATTATATTGAAAAAGGTTTCCTGAATACAGAAATTAATATTTCACAAACAACCGATACCGTCAGGGTTAATATGGTAAAATTAAGTGTTGGGGTTGACAAGAATGATAAAGTAAAGATTGAAGAAATCTTTTTTTCCGGAAATCAGGTTTTCCCTGATAAGAAACTCGCAAGAGTAATGAAAAATACAAAAAAGAAAAACTGGAATATTTTTAAAGGCTCTAAATTGATAAAGGCTGATTTTAAGGAAGATAAGACCAGTTTAATTACTTTTTACAATGAAAATGGATATAGAGATGCGAAAATCATCTCAGATTCTACTACAGTAGTCAATGGAGAGAGGATAAATTTGTATATTACTGTTGAGGAAGGCTCTAAATATTATGTGGGAGATATCAATTGGATAGGGAATACCATTTATCCATCAGAAGGCTTATCGCAGAAGTTAGGAATTAAAAAAGGAGACGTCTTTGACCAAACTGTGTTAGATGAACGAACTCTAATTGATGAAGATGCCGTAAATTCACTTTATCTTGACAATGGTTATTTGTTTTTTGATCTTCAGCCTGTCGAGGTTAGAGTAGAAAATGATACTATTGATTTTGAGATGAGGATTTATGAAGGAAAACAAGCCTATATAAATAAGATTATCATTGAAGGAAATACAAAAACCAATGAGCATGTAATTCGCAGGGAGATAAGAACTAATCCCGGCGATTTATTCTCGAAAGGAGATATTATCAGATCTGTAAGGGAATTAGCACAATTAGGTCATTTTGATCCGGAGCAGATAGAACCGGAACCAATACCAAATCAAGCAGATGGTACTGTAGATTTAAAATACAAATTAGTAGAAAAAGCAAATGACCAGTTGGAAGTTTCAGGTGGTTGGGGAATGGGCATGCTTGTTGGTACTATAGGACTAAGATTTTCAAATTTCGCCATCAGGAATGCATTGAAAGCTAATATGTGGAGGCCGGTTCCTTCTGGAGATGGACAAACTCTGAGTGTCCGGGCTCAATCTAATGGTAAATATTACCAAGCCTATAATTTATCATTTATAGAACCATGGTTCGGTGGGAAGAAGCCTAATTCATTTTCTGTTTCTCTCTATCATACTATTATGAACAATTCTTACAATTATTATTATACTTCTGGTTATAATAATGATCAGTTTATGAAAATATCCGGGGCCTCACTTGGACTCGGACGCAGACTAAAATGGCCCGATGACTTTTTTACACTATTTAATGAATTGAGTTTCCAGAGATATAATTTGCAGGAGTATACTGGCTATTTCTTATTTAGCGACGGAAAGTCCAATAACTTCAGTCTAAACACAAAATTTGGCCGTAATTCTGTCGATCAGCCAATATATCCACGTCAAGGTTCATCATTTACATTGGGTTTGCAGATAACACCCCCATACTCCCTTATGAATGATAAAGACTATACTGTAATGATCGATGAAGATAAATATAAGTGGATTGAATATCATAAATGGGATTTCAAAGCAGACTGGTATGTTAGTTTGGCAGGAAATTTGGTATTATATACAAGAGCCCACTTTGGATATCTCGGACATTACAATGATGATATCGGACCCTCTCCCTTTGAAGGATATGATCTTGGTGGTGACGGACTTACAGGATACAATCTTTATGGAAGGGAAACCATCGCTCAGCGTGGATATGAAAACAGTTCTTTGACACCAATAATAAATGGAAATAAATCGGGTAACGTATATAATAAGTATACTGTTGAAGTTAGATATCCCTTTACTCTAAATCCCTCAGCTACTGTTTTCGGACTGGTTTTCCTTGAGGGAGGTAATGCCTGGTATTCCTTTGATGAGTTCAACCCATTCCTTATAAAAAGGTCTGCCGGAGTTGGCTTGAGAGCTTTTCTGCCAATGTTCGGACTATTAGGTATTGACTGGGGTTATGGATTTGATGAGGTCCCTGGGAAACCAGATGCCAATGAAGGACAGTTCCACTTTACTATTGGTCAGCAGTTTTAGAAATATATAAAAACAAATTGTCATGAAACAAGCCCCAAGAATCCGGGGTAGTTTAACTTCGTTGAGCCCTTGGGGGTTCCATCTGACAATTGAAAATAAACTTTAAACAGATGAAAAAAATAGGATTATTATTTATAGCAGCAATAATGGCTTTCTCAGTGAATGCCCAAAAATTTGCTTTTGTCGATACAGAGTATATATTAGATCGTATCCCATCTTATAAGGCAGCTCAGGATCAGATAGATAAAATATCTTCTGAATATGAAAATGAATTAGAAACAATGTATAGTGAAGTAGAAAAGCTATACAAAAGTTATCAGAATGAAAAAGTTTTACTGACAGAAGAACAGAGAAGTCAAAAGGAAGAAGCAATTATTGCCAGCGAAAAACAGATTAAAGAGCTTCAGCAAAAATATTTTGGTCCTGAGGGTGCTGTTTTTCAGAAACGTCAGGAATTAGTTAAGCCAATTCAGGATGAAGTATATATTGTAGTAAAAGAAATTGCGCTTGAAGGAGGCTATGCTGTGATCTTTGACACTAGCTCAGGAGCTGGAATTCTTTATGAGAATGCACGTTACAATAAAAGTGACGATGTTTTGGAAAAATTAGGATATACTAATTAAATATTTAATTTTGTAAAAAAATTCAGGAAATTGATTATAGTTTCTTGAACAAAAAGAAAAATTTATACCATTCGCATTATAACTTAGACCTAGTGGGTATTTTAAAATATATAAATTATTAAGCAAGTGAGTCAGACCTTTATCCTTTAAGCCTGGTCTCGCAGCGTCATCTTAAAAATTAAAAAATAAAACAATGAAAAAGTTCTTTTTTGCATTATTCAGCCTTACTTTGCTTACTGCTGGAATCGCTTTGAACGCTCAAAATCTTAAATTTGGACATATCGAGTCTCAAAGAATTGTTATACAAATGCCCGAATATACAAATGCTGGTGATAGTTTGAATGTGGTTAAGGGGCAATATGATTTACAACTTGAAAGAATGCAGGTTGAAATAAATAGAAAATATAACGAATTGGTTGAAAACCAGAATTCTCTCGATTCTCTTATTTTGGAGAGTATGTTTGCTGAATATCAGAGCATGGGTGAAAGGCTTCAGAATTTCCAGGGTCAGGTTCAAACTAAACTAAGAAATCTGGAAGCTTCACTTCTTGAAGAAGTAATGGCTAAGTTAGAGAATGCCATTAAAGCGGTTGCTGAGGAAATGGATCTTATTTATGTATTTGACATTAGTGCCAGAAATCCAATATATGCTTCTGAAAAGAGCCTTGATATTGGCCCTATGGTTAAAGAGAAGTTAGGTGTTGAGTAAAATTGTAAAAATTTAAATAGAAAGACCATTTTGTGTATTCAGAATGGTTTTTTTTGGTTGGGGGATGAGTAGGAGG
>JAGLSB010000554.1 GCA_023135955.1 Bacteroidales bacterium
GGAAAATTTAATGGCTCTGATTTCATCTGGAAGAATGCCCATTTCCCCATCAAATATTAAATTGATAGCTATGGAGGAATCCGATTCAAAAGAAGCTATAATAGCTGAAAAATCAGTCGATGCAGATCTTCTGGTCATGGGGTTCAGAAACGAAAGAATCAGAAATGAGGGATCGAAAATATTTACTGGCTACGAAAATTTAAGTAATACTCTGTTTGTTAGCTCTAATCAGGAGAAAGACCTTACTTTAGATGAATGATCGATAATTATGAACTAATACAAAAAAGATGATCCGAATTGCTGTTTTCCCAGGAAGTTTTGATCCCTTTACTATTGGTCACGAATCCATTGTAAGGCGCGCCGAATCCTTATTTGATAAAATTATAATTGCCATTGGAAGAAATTCAGGCAAAAATAGCCTGCTGAGTATAGAAAACAGAATTAAATTGATAGGAGATGTATTTATTGATAATGATAATATTTCCGTAAGAAGTTATAATGGTCTAACCGTCGATTTCTGCAAGGAAGTTAATGCACAATACTTATTAAGGGGACTCAGAACTGCCGCTGACTTTGAATACGAAAGAGCCATAAGTCAGGTGAACAAAGTAATGAAACCAGATGTTGAATCTGTTTTTCTTCTTACTTTACCCGAACATACTCCAATAAATTCAACTATTATAAGAGACATACTATTCCATAAAGGAGATGCAAGAAAATTTCTCCCACAGGGAATTGACATTAAAAACTATCTTTAAAATGCGATTTAAAGTCAGCATCTTTTTGTTTCTTTTCTTATTATTTCATACACATCTTTATTCCCAAAAGATCATAATTCAGGAAGAAAGTCAAACCATTCCCAGCGAGGAATTACTTTTGTACTGCTATGATCAGGCTTTTTTTGATTTTAAAGTTCCTGTTACCAAAATTTCATCTGGGATTGAAAACGGAGTAGACATAAATCTTGAGAATACAACTTGTTTATATATCGATTATGGACCGTATCAGACTTTTTTCTTTGCGGAACCGAATAAGTCTTATCTAATTAATCTTCCTGAGATAAGAGATTTCTCCGATGATTGGAAAAGTACTCCATATTTTAAACCCTCAAAATATCATCTGCAAGTAATTGAAAAAGGAGAACCTGACAAACTTTCTGTTTTAAATGAAAACATTCGGAGATTTGATATCCAGTTTGAACCATTTGTTGACAAACAACTTCTAAGGTATTATGATCCGGAATTTGCCCAGGAAAAACTCGACTCATTTTTGCTGACACCAATCATTCCGAAGTCCATTAGCCCTATTGACTATTATCAGAGCTACATTTTTTATAAGCTAGGAATACTGAAATACAATATTAAGACTCATAACATAGATGAACTGACAGAAGAATTTTTTGCAGGCAAGGAAATTTGTTTTCAAAATCCGGCCTACCGCGATTTATTCAAATTGGTATATCAGGCCTGTTTCACACATTTATCGGATAAAGAAAATTATGCTGATATTTTCATTAATCTCGCAACAAAACAATATTCGCAAATAGAATCATATTTAGCTGATATTGAACTTTTTAGACAGGATGTCATATTCTTGAATATACTTTTAAATGAAATTTATAGAGCATATTACTCAATAAATTATGATAAAAAGCAACTTTTGGAGCTTCTCCGTTCAATAATTCAAAATGCCTCAGATTCCACAATTCTCAATACTGCTCAGGAACTAGAAAAAACATTTATTTCCCTTGAAACATCTTATCCTGTACCGGAATTTGAATTAACAAACCTTCACGGGAACCAAATACATATTCAGGATTTTCAGGGGAAGTATGTATATATTGGTTTTTGCAATCTTATAGATTTAAGTTGTTTACGGGAAGTTGAATATCTTAAATTATTATATGCCAGACAATCTGAAAATATAGAAATCCTTTATTGTATTATTGGTGAGGAAAATTCTGACATAGAATCGTTTATAGAAAGGAATAATATTAAATGGGAGATTATCCCGCTTAAATATGATAACAAAGTTCTAAGTGATTACAAGGTAATGGCATTCCCTGTTTTTTATCTGATAGATAAGGACGGTACTTTATTAAAGAATCCGGCTCCAAATCCATCTGAGAATTTTGAATTATTCTTTATTGAAATATTAAGATCCAGAAGGAATCTATAAGCTGTCAAGCATATTTTCAGACTTCAATACTTCAATTATTGAGCCATATGTATTACCTGTCAAATAAGAAATATTATCTGCATTGACCCACAAAACATCTGTGATACTTTCAA
Source organism: Bacteroidales bacterium (assembly GCA_023135955.1). Lineage (GTDB taxonomy): Bacteria > Bacteroidota > Bacteroidia > Bacteroidales > JAGLSB01. Next base: position 2,292 of record JAGLSB010000554.1, read on the forward strand.
TTAATTGTGGTACTAATTTCTCTTTTGAAGAGGAACTCATTTCATACCATTTTGTCTTTTTAAGTATGAATTTATCCTTCAAAAAATATGTGTGATAAGTGGTTGTAATATGCGATTTAAGTTCTAAATTTTTCAGACCGCACTCTTCCTTAACCTCTCTAACAGCTGTGTCTTTAATGCTTTCCTTTTTTTCAGCCTTCCCTTTAGGCAGGTCCCAGACTCCATTCCGTTTTATGAACAAAAACTCACCTTTCTCATTCTTCACTAATCCACCTCCAGCTTTTATTAGCTTGAAAACAGTTTTAAAATCAGACCACATCTTCTTAAGATCATCATTAATCAAGTAAAGTTCTTTTATAGTGTCCTGATGATAAAATGTTGTCAAAACAGCCTTTAAACTCTCCGCATTATTGTATTTATAATATAAAGCTTCACTTTCCCTGACTTTAACCTGAGTGTCATTCGTAAAAAAAACTATACTATCCTTGAAAAAAACTTTATACATTTGAAGAATAATAAAATATGTGTGATGATTATAATTATTAACTGATGAGTACACAGAAACAAATTGCCGAATACTTACTACAAAGTAAAGCAATTAAATTAGATGCGGCAAACCCATTTACGTGGGCCTCTGGATGGAAGTCGCCTATTTATTGCGATAACCGGATTACTTTATCGTATCCGGAGATAAGACGTTTTATCAGAGATAAATTTATTGAAATCATCCATGAGAAATATCCTCAATGTAATCTTATTGCAGGCGTAGCAACAGGGGCTATTGCTCAGGCTGCTCTTGTTGCTGAAAAAATGGATCTGCCTTTTGTTTATGTACGTCCTAGCCCAAAAACACACGGTAGAGAAAATTTGATTGAAGGAGAGATAAGAAATGGACAACAAGTTGTAGTTGTAGAAGACCTTATCTCGACGGGTGGAAGTAGTCTGAAAGCGGTTGAAGCTTTGAGAAATGCTGGTGTTGAAGTCTTGGGAATGGTAGCTATATTTACATATGGCTTTGATGTAGCAGTAAAAAGTTTTGAGGAATCTAAATGCTCTCTTGATACACTTGGAAGCTATAACAGCATGCTTGAAACAGCTCTAAGTAAGAATTACATTGAAGAAAAATATCTTGATATATTGAAAACCTGGCGGGAAGATCCGTCAACTTGGAGAACCTAATATTATGGCAAAAATCGAAAGTAAAATTGGTAATATTGTTAATACAGATAGTAAAATATATGAGTTCTTGTCCAACTTTAATAATTTTGAACAACTGATTCCTGCTGAAAAGGTTAAAAACTGGACATCAGATGGAGAATCCTGTTCCTTTACAGTAGATGGAATTGGGAGTGCAGGACTCAGGATCATTGAAAAAGAAGAATTCAAGCTTATTAAAATATCCTCTGAAGGAAAATCTCCTATTTCTTTTCTAATGTGGATTCAATTAAAACAAGTTAAAGAAAACGACACCAAAGTAAAAATTACAGTAGATCCACAGGTAAATATCGCGCTAATGGGCATGGTTAAAAAACCACTAAAAGAATTTGCAGATATGTTAATTGACAGGCTGGAACAAATATCATTCGGGGAGTAAATATTCTATTTCACCAAAGCTGAATTTTTCCAATTCACATGATTGATTCTCCAGAACAATTTGCCCATCATCCTGTACATTATTAATAATAGCTTTAAATTGCCCTTGCTGATTCTTGAATAATCCTACTTGATTAAATTTATATAATTTCTTAAAATACTCCTGATTTATCTGTTGCAGATAATTCTCTTCTAACAGGAATTCCTTTGACTTGAATATTTCTATAAATTCATGGAAAAGCGTTGAAATATCAAACTCCTTATCAGTTAATTCTTTTAAACTAACAGCATTCAAATTATTTATTGAAAAATCCTGATTAATATTTAATCCAACTCCGGCAATACAGCGCTTAACCTGTTTCCCTGTAATAGTATTTTCAATAAGAATTCCAGCTATTTTTTTTTCTTCTACAAGGATATCATTTGGCCATTTTATAACTGCTGAAGCACCATATATCTTAATTAAATCAACCAGACAAAGAGATATAAATTTAGAAACAAAAAAGATCTTTTCCAGAGGAATTTGCTTCGGTTCAAAAGCAATAGAAAATAATAGATTTTTATCCTTCTCGCTTTCCCATTGATGATCTCCCTGACCTCTACCCCTATTTTGAAAATTAGTCCTGACGATGAAGGGTAATTCAGGCTGAGGCTTCAATTTCGCAGCATAATTATTAGTAGAATCTATTTCGTCTAATTCAATAATTGTCATTAAAAAAGCAATTTATTCAAGTTTTTGTTCATAAAATTATAATTTGCTATAATTGCAAATCATGAAATACGCCAAAATGTCACTAATTTTAAGTGTTAAAAATAAACTAAATTCGGAAGTTTAAGTTTAATAAATTCAAAATAAAGATATAACTTCGTGACCGAAAATTAATATAATATTAAGTAATAGAAGTAATTATAAGATTCATTTTTCAAAATTTTTAAATCTGACATCGACTTAATGACAGGAAGGAAGCGAGAAAAGCAGAAGCAAAGTGATAATTTACTATTTGAAACTATCATTGAAGCCATAAAAAATAAAAAGGGCAAGGAAATTGTAAGTATAAATCTCAAAGAAATTGAAAATTCTGTTTGTGAGTATTTTGTAATCTGCACTGGCGATTCGACAATACAGGCAAGTGCTTTGGCCGATGAAATACGTGATAAAACCCGTGAATTAGCTAATACTTCAGTCGATCATATTGAAGGATTGCCAAATTCAAACTGGGTTTTACTGGATTACATAAATATTGTGGTTCATATCTTCCTTGAGGATCAAAGAAAGCTTTATCAATTGGAAGATTTATGGGGGGATGGAGTTCTGACAAATCATGTAGATGCTAAAAAGTAAAATATAATGACTGAAAAAAAGATAAATAAAGATTCATCAAATAATAAGAAAGGCCCTCAAAAGCCGAAAATTGCGAGTTATTGGATATACATTGCCATAGCAGTAGTATTTTTAGGCCTTCAGTTCATAAATATAAGTGAGCCTGTCGATGAAATTGGCCAGTTAAAATTAGAACAGCTTATAAAGCAGCGCTCTGTTTCAAAAATTATAGTAGTTAATAGAGAAAGGGCAGAAATTTTCCTTAAAGCTGAGTCGCCAGAAAATACAGCCCCAAGTGGATCAAAGGGGATTAGCTCATTATCACATATCCCTCCAAATTATGTTTATAATTTCTTATCTGCTGAGGATTTTAGCAGATGGATCTATAATCTTGAGAAAGAATTTGGACATGAAAATTTCCCAGAATTAACAACAGAAACAAGGAAAAACTATGTTGGTGACATAATGAGCTGGATTGTTCCGATTATTCTCCTTGTTGTAATATGGTTATTTATTTTTCGTAAAATGGGAGCCGGAGGTGGGGCAGGCGGTGCAGGTAATATTTTTTCCGTAGGGAAATCGAAAGCTCAGATTTTTGATAAGAATACAAATGTAAAAACTGACTTTAAAGATGTTGCAGGGCTGGAAGAAGCTAAAATTGAGGTGAATGAGATTGTTGACTTTCTTAAGAATCCTAAGAAATATACTGATTTAGGAGCTAAGATTCCAAAGGGAGCACT
>JAGLSB010000555.1 GCA_023135955.1 Bacteroidales bacterium
AATCAAGTTCAGCATAAATTCGGCTAAATAATTTTGCTTCTCAAAATTAAAGTCTCATTGATTTAACAATATTTTATTCCCTGTTCTCTAAAAGGATTTTGTTGCTTCAATGAATTGCATTAGCTTTGCAAAAAATTTATTTAATGGATTACGATTATAATACCTCTAGAAAAAATCTTATTCTTCCTGAATACGGCCGGAATATTCAAAAAATGATTGCGCATATTGGCACCATTGAAGATAGAGCAGAAAGAAATAAAGCAGCAATGACTATCATTGGCATAATGGGAAATCTGAATCCTCATTTACGTGATGTAGGTGATTTCAAACACAAACTTTGGGATCATCTGGCTATTATTTCAGAATTCAAGCTTGATATTGATTCACCCTATGAGGCTCCCGAACCTTCAAAGTTTGAATCAAAACCAAATAAGATTCCCTATAATCAGAACAGATTGAGATATAAACATTACGGAAAATCTGTTGGATTAATGTTAGAAAAGGCTGCCGAATTAGAAGAAGGGGAAGAAAAAGTCTACCTAACAACTCTGCTTGCTAATCACTTGAAAAAATCTTATCTCACCTGGAATAGAGAGGCCGTTGAAAACGAGCAAATCTTTAAGGATATGGCGACGCTATCGAAGGAAGCTATTAAATTGAGTCCTGATGACATCAAATTGAATGAGACAAGAGATATCCTACATCAAAACCGCAAGAAGCCAAGGCCTCAGAGAAAATCCAAATAATTCAGTCTATGAGTAGCTTTCGGATTGAAGGAGGACATAGATTAAAAGGGGAATTAATTCCTCAGGGTGCTAAAAATGAAGCCCTGCAAATTCTTTGTGCTGTTTTACTTACTCCTGAAGAAATTATTATCGACAATATTCCCGGCATCCGTGATGTTCTTAAATTGATTGATTTATTAGGCGATCTGGGTGTAAACATTACAAAACTTAGTGAAAATAAGTATAGTTTCAAGGCAGAAAATGTCGATATCTCCTACCTTGAGACCGATAAGTTTAGGGAACAATCATCAGCACTTCGCGGATCAGTTATGATTGTCGGTCCCCTACTGGGAAGATATGGTAAAGCTTTTATCCCAAAACCCGGTGGTGATAAGATTGGACGTAGAAGACTTGATACACATTTCCTTGGTTTTCAAAAACTTGGAGCAAAGTTTCATTTTGACATTAAAAAATATCAATATTCTGTTGATGCCAGCGAATTAAAAGGAGCCTATATGTTGCTCGATGAAGCCAGCGTAACAGGAACTGCTAATATTATTATGGCAGCAGTACTTGCAAAAGGAGAAACTACAATATATAATGCTGCCTGTGAACCATATGTTCAGCAATTATGTCTGATGCTCAACAGAATGGGAGCCAATATTTCTGGGGTAGGCTCTAACCTCCTCAAAATTGAAGGAGTAAAAAACTTATCGGGTACTAATCACAGAATTCTTCCAGATATGATAGAAATCGGTAGTTTTATCGGTTTAGCTGCAATGACTAATTCTGAGATCACAATTAAGGATGTAAATCTTTCTAAACTCGGAATTATCCCTGACGCATTTCGTCGACTTGGAATTTCAATGGAAATTCGTGGCGATGATATTTTCATCCCTACTCAGGATGAATATGAAATTGAAACATTTATCGATGGGGCAATTATGACCATTTCCGACGCTCCATGGCCTGGTCTAACTCCAGATTTACTCAGTATTATGCTCGTTGTTTCAACTCAGGCAAAAGGAACGATTCTGATTCATCAGAAAATGTTTGAATCCAGACTATTCTTTGTTGATAAACTTATAGATATGGGTGCGCAAATCATTTTATGCGATCCTCATCGGGCTAATATTATTGGTCTGAATAAAAAGATAAAATTACGTAGTACAATGATGACCTCTCCCGATATCCGTGCCGGAGTCGCACTTCTCATAGCCGCAATGTCAGCTGAAGGGACAAGTACTATTCATAACATTGAACAAATTGATCGGGGATATCAGAATATCGATCAAAGACTCAATGCTATTGGTGCGAAAATTGAAAGATTCTAATCAAGCAATTCCATTATTTTTTTTATATTTGCATAAATTTATATATATACATAACTTAATATAATAATTACACAATGAAAACATTATCTATCACCCTGTTATTTAGCTTTCTAATAGCTGTAACAGCTTGTTCAGGAAATAAGAGTGAACCGAGTAAGAAGGTTTCTGAAGAGTCAAAGCCTAAAACAGAACTAAAACAAATTCCGGTAGGATTAAATATTGGTCAGCGTGCACCAGAATTAGAATATGCATCACCAGAGGGACAATTAATAAAGCTATCATCTCTTAAAGGTCAGGTTGTTCTTATCGACTTCTGGGCAGGATGGTGTTCTCCTTGCAGACGTGAGAATCCTAATATTGTAAGAACATATCACCAGTTCAAAGATAAGAGCTTTAAGAACGGAGAAGGCTTTACCATTTATTCAGTTTCTCTCGACAGAACCAAAAATGATTGGATTGATGCAATTGCACAGGATAAACTGGAATGGAGATATCATGTAAGCGATCTTAAGCATTGGGCATCAGAACCTGCAGCTATGTACCAGGTTAGAGGAATCCCTGCCAGTTTTTTAATTGATGGTGACGGTGTAATAGTTGGAGAAAATTTAAGAGGAGAAGCTCTTGGAGCCAAGCTTACTGAATTATTAAAATAAAATATACTGACTCATTTTAAGCCGCTTCAATTAATTGGAGCGGCTTTTTTTATAAAGATTTCAGAAAAACCCTGCAAAAATTATGTAAGTTTAACATAAAAATATATTCACTATGATAAACTCATTAATAGGAACAAGAACAGAACAAAATTTA
>JAGLSB010000556.1 GCA_023135955.1 Bacteroidales bacterium
CTCTAGGTTGAAAATTAAAAGTGAAATTGAATTTGATTTATCTCTTGCACGCGGATTGAATTACTATACTGGTGCGATTATAGAGGTAAAGTCGGCTGAAATGGAGATTGGGAGCATTTGTGGAGGTGGACGTTACGATGATCTTACAGGAATATTTGGATTGCCTGATGTTTCCGGTGTGGGAGTATCATTTGGTGCCGACAGGATCTTCGATGTGCTTAGAGAGCTCAATCGTTTCCCTGATGAGGAAAATGCCAGGGTAAAGTTAATGTTTGTAAATTTTGGTGAGGCTGAGGCTGCATATATTTTAGAAATAATTGGCAAAATCAGGGATTCGGGGATTAATACTGAATTATATCCCGATTCTGCTAAGATGAAGAAGCAAATGACTTATGCCAATGCTAACAAAATTCCATTTGTGGCTCTTATCGGGGAGGATGAAATGAAAAATGAACTTATTACCCTAAAGGATATGAATTCTGGCGAACAGGTTTCTGCTACTTTGGATGCGGTAATTAAAAAGCTCACTATGGAATAGTATTAAAGACATTTCTTCAAAGCCCGGAGGGCTAATCAAATTAAACCACTCTGTGGCTTAGTATACATATTCTGATCAATGGTTTTGACAACTTTCGCAATGTATTACGCATGCGTAAAATTTTTTAGCATATTCATTTTTCGCTACTCCCCTGTTAAAAAGCATTTCGAATTAGCAATTTTTTTCTGTACTTCGGATAAAATATTGACTAATGGATAACACACATTATATAAGCCCCGAAAGAGTTGATTTCAAAAAGATAAAACCTATTCTTGATGGAGATGTTAAGCTTGCATTAAGTGAAGAAGCTAAATCGCGGATTAATAAATGCAGAACATATCTGGATAATAAAATGAAAGTGGGGGACAGGATAATTTATGGGATCAACACCGGATTTGGATCATTATATGATAGAGTTATACCTGATGAGGACCTGAATCAACTGCAAATTAATTTAGTAAAGTCGCATGCATGTGGAGTTGGAGATGAGGCCCCAATAGAGATTGTTCGCCTAATGCTTTTCCTGAAAGCACAATCACTCTCCTATGGTAACTCTGGTGTTCAGGTAAAAACTGTCGAGGGTCTAATAAATTTATATAATGCTGAAATTTATCCCGTTGTTTATCAATATGGTTCGCTTGGGGCATCCGGCGATCTTGCTCCGCTGGCTCATTTGGTCTTGCCTTTGCTCGGACTAGGTGAAGTAAATTATAAAGGAGAGAGAAGAAATTCTAAGGAAGTTCTGGATGAATTGGGGATCAATACAATTGAGCTACATTCGAAGGAAGGTCTTGCTTTATTGAATGGAACTCAGTTTATGAGTGCTTATGGTGTATACTTGTGCTTACAGATTTTCAGACTATCTGAATTCGCCGATATTATTGGGGCCTTGTCACTCGATGCTTTTGATGGCCGCCTTGAGCCTTTTCATGAACTTATTCAAGAAATAAGGCCTTATGAAGGTCAAAAAATGACGGCTAAAAAGGTAAGAGAAGTGCTGGATGGTAGCGAAATGCTAGCAAGAAATAAAACACATGTGCAAGATCCATACTCATTCAGATGTATGCCACAGGTGCATGGTGCTTCTAAAGATTCTATAAATTATGTAGCCTATGTTTTCGAAACCGAAATAAATGCTGTTACTGATAACCCGACTATATTCCCTGATAAGGATTTAATAATTTCTGCGGGGAATTTTCATGGTCAGCCACTGGCCCTTGCACTCGATAATCTGGCAATTGCCATGGCGGAATTGGGGAATATTTCTGAAAGAAGAACCTATCAATTGCTTTCTGGCAATCGCAATTTACCACCCTTTCTTGTTGTTAATCCAGGTTTAAATTCAGGATTCATGATTCCTCAATATACTGCCGCCTCAATGGTAAGTCATAACAAACAACTATGTACCCCTTCATCGGTCGATAGCATTGAATCGTCGCATGGACAAGAGGATCATGTTAGTATGGGGGCAAATGCCGCAACAAAGGCATTTAAGGTTATGAAAAACCTGGAAAGAATTCTAGCAATTGAATTGTATAATGCAGTTCAGGCTATGGAATTTAGGCGCCCATTAAAATCATCACCTTTTCTTGAAAAGCTAATGAAAGAATACAGAAAAAACGTGAAATTTCTTGAAAATGATGAAGTTATGTATAAAGATATTGAAGCTTCCGTGAAGTTTTTACAGGAATATGATACCGAAAGATAATACAGTATATTTTATTTAAGAGACTTATTTGTTTCTACCCTGCCTGTGTCTTCCCTGATTACCAATTTGTCTGAGAAGGAATTGTTTAAACTGAATCTCAGTTATATATAATTTCATCACTTTTGAAGCAGGCAATATCTCAAGGAATTTAGCATCGTATTGCAGGAATAATTTATGAGCGCTGCTCTGGATATCAATGAACTTTTGATGTGATTCTTCGATCTCTTTTTCGTTCATATTTTCCATCTCACTCAAAAGCCCACGCATTAGTGTGCTTCTTTCATTGTTGATTTTTTCTTTCTGACTAATATAATCATTATATACCGGCCAGAATTTTTCAGCCTCTTCTTCAGAGAGATCCAGTTTTTCAGTATAAAAGGCGACCCTTTGAGATCTCATCCTTTCCATATTTTTCCCCTGACTAAATAATTGGGTCTGGAAGGAAAGAATCAAAATAAGACTAAGAAACGGAGTTAAAAATCTTTTGCTCTTTTGCATGATAGTAAAAGTTAAAATTCTTCAATAATCAGTTCAATATCAATATCTTCTGCAACAAGAAAATCAATGATTTCAGCATCTTTATCAGAATAATATTCATCCTCGTCAATGTATTCATCTTCTAAATAATACTCTACCAAAAGACCCAGATCAAAATCGGCTATCTCATAATCAACAAGATCAGCATAATATTGAGAGTTATCTACATTATTCAGATTAAAAATTATGTTGACAGTAAAATATGAAATAGTAATAAATATTAAAAAGCTTGCAGCCATTGCAAGTTTTGAGTTAAGAAAAGCTTTTAAGCTAATCGTCTTTTTTTGACCTGAACTTTTTTGTTCATTATGAATTCTTTCGTTCAGACGATCGGAGAAATTCTCAAAATATCCTTCTGGAGCTACAAAAGCATTTTCTTTTGAATAACTCAAAAAATCATTGGATTTATTTTCTTTTCTCTTCATGAACTAAATTTTATGTTTTGACTAAAATAAATTGTAAAGGTTTAATCCTCTTCAAAATAAGTTTTAATTTTTTTAACTGCGTGATGATAGGATGCTTTTAATGCTCCAACCGAGGTATCAAGAATTGTTGCCATTTCATCATATTTCATCTCATCAAAATATTTCATATTAAATACCAACCTTTGTTTTTCAGGAAGTGTTAAAATTGCTTTTTGGAGTTTCTTTTGAATCTCATCACCATTAAACTGATTATCATCTAACAGGGTCTCCGAGATACTGTTCCCATATTCTTCCCATGAAAGCATTCTTTCTTTTTGTCTTTTTCTAAGAAAATTAAGACTCTCATTAGTAGCAATCTTGTAAAGCCAGGTATATAATTGAGAATCTTTTCTAAATGATGACAGGTTATTCCATATTTTGACAAAAGTATTTTGTAGTACATCATCTGTGTCATCATGCGAAATCACAATCTTTCGAATATGCCAATAAAGTCTCTCCTGGTATTTCTGAACAAGAATATTGAACGCCCTTTCACGACTTTCTTCAATTTCAAATAATCTGATTAATTCCTGCTCGCTTTGGTCCATCCTGATCTTTACGACATTTATTGCTCTAATTTGACAGTAAATTTATAAAAAGGTTTAATAGGAAGTACTTAAAGTGCCCTTAAGTTTGGAATGCCTAAAGTTATTTAGCATTTCTGAAAATGACGAATTCGATATTGTAATTTAAAGAAAAGCTGTCTTACAAGAATTATTATAGCTAATTTTTCTCCAAAAACAATTCAGCTTGCTGGAAGACATTTAATGCAGTATAGCCTAGTTTCTCATCAAGAACAGTATAGGGAGCAGAGTAGCCAAAGCTTTCCATACCTATAACCATTCCTTTAGTACCCACCAGACCTGCAAGAGTTACAGGTAGTCCGGCAGTTAAACCAATCGTAGGGATGGTATCAGGCAGTATATCTCTTTGGTAAGCTGGATCCTGATCTCTGAAGAGTCCTTCAGATATTACAGAAACAACCCTAACCTCAATATTCTTCTTTTCTTCAAGCATTGAAGCGCCTTCAATTAAGGTTGATACTTCAGATCCATTTGCTACCAGAATCAAGTCAGGAATATTTTCGGTATTTTTAACAATATAAGCCCCGTGACTTGCTTTTAAAGCCTCTTCAAAGCGATTAGTGGCCGGAATATCCTTTATTCCCTGACGGGATAAAATTAAAGCTGTAGGAGTTGAGGTATTGTCCATGGCCATTTTCCATGCAACAGTTGTTTCATCTGTGTCGGCTGGCCTTAAGACAAGTACTGATCTGTCGCCACTATGGTTTCTAAGATGTTCCATAAGCCTGATCTGTGCTTCTTGTTCTACAGGTTGATGCGTGGGGCCATCTTCGCCAACTCTGAAAGCGTCATGCGTCCACACATATTTTACTGGTAACTCCATTAATGCAGCCATTCGAACAGCAGGCTTCATGTAGTCGGAAAAAACAAAGAAAGTAGCACAAACAGGAATAATCCCTCCATGGAGTGCTAGTCCATTAGAAATAGATGCCATTGTTAATTCAGAAACGCCCGCCTGGAGAAAAGCACCAGTGAAATCATTTTTCTTAAGAGCTGTAGTATTTTTCAGAAAGCCATCTGTCTTGTCTGAATTTGAAAGGTCTGCAGAAGAAACAATCATGTTCTCAATATTTTTGGCAAAATGAGCCAAAACTGTTCCTGAAGCACCGCGACTGGGACTGTTTTCTTTTTGAGCAATGCTGGAATAATCTATTTCTGATATTGTATTGCTGAAAAATGCATCAAGTTTTTCTGCCAGTTCGGGATTAGAATTAATCCATTCCAGTTCTTTTGCTTTAATCTCTTTGGCTTTATTACGTTTTCTTTCAAGCACTTCATTGTAAGCTTCCTGTACTTCAGGGAAAATTACAAATGGGTTTTTAGAATCACCACCCAGGTTTTCAATCGACTTATCAAAAGAAGCTCCTGCATCAGATAAAGGCATTCCATGCGTAGAAGTTTGTCTCTCGAAATTATCTCCAGAATCTGTAACAGCTCCTTTACCCATTATTGTTTTTCCAATAATTATAGTAGGCTTTTCTGTTTGTGAATTGGCATTTTTGAGAGCTTCTCTTATTTGATCAGCATTATTCCCATCAATAGAAATTACATTCCAGTTCCATGCTTTGTATTTTGCTTCAGTATCTTCTGAGGTTACTTCTCCTGTTGTTGTTGAAAGCTGAATGTCATTAGAGTCATAAAACATTATCAGGTTATTAAGTCCGAGATGCCCTGCAATGCGACCAGCTCCTTGCGATATTTCTTCCTGTACTCCACCATCTGAAATGAAAGTATAAGTTTTGTGCGACATCCATTCTCCAAAGCGAGCTACAAGAAATCTTTCAGCGATAGCGGCACCAATAGCCATTGTATGACCTTGTCCCAAAGGGCCCGAAGTATTTTCAACTCCTCTTTTAACTTCAAGCTCAGGATGTCCTGGTGTTGGACTTCCCCACTGTCTGAATTTTGAAACCTCATCCATTGAGTATTTCCCAATCAGCGATAACTGGCCGTAAAGCATTGGTGACATATGTCCGGGATCTAAGAAAAATCTGTCGCGATTTCTCCAGGACATATCATCAGGATCAAAATTTAAGAATTCTGAATACAAGATATTCATAAAATCGGCACCACCCATAGCTCCTCCGGGATGTCCTGATTTTGCTTTTTCGACCATTGCGGCTGCTAAGATCCTAATATTGTCTGCTGCTTTGTTTGCTAATTGATTGTTCATTTTCGGAAGTAATTTTAGTTTATTGAAGCCCAAAATTAAGAAAAAAAATATTTAAGGCAGTTTTTTTGTGGTTTTTTACATTAAAGGGTAAGAAGACATAGCTTATTTGGCTAGCGGCAATTAATATTAAAAGTAATGAGTCTTTACATTTGAAAACTTGAAGTCTTCCAGCCAAACTAGATGAAAAATATTGATGATGCGTTTTTAGAAAGTCAGCCATGTTGGAATATTTGTATTTCGCAGAAAAAACTACCTTTGCAAAAAAGATTATTATGGGTCTGCAATGCGGAATAATTGGTATTACTAATACTGGAAAAACAACACTTTTCAACTGTGTATCTGAAACAAAGGCTGAAGCAAGTAATTACGCTTTTAGCTCAAATAAATCAAATATCGGTGTTGTAAATGTGCGCGATCCGCGTTTAGATAAGCTTTCTGAGATGGAAAAGCCTGAGAAAACTATTCCTGCGACTGTAGATATCCTCGATATTCCCGGATTAACAAAAGGATCAAGCAAAGGAGAGGGAGTTGGGAATCAATTTCTTTCAGATATACGGAATACAGATGCATTAATTCATGTTCTACGCTGTTTTGATGATGAAAATCTTGCGCATGTCGATGGCTCTGTTGACCCTGTTAGAGATATGGAAACAGTCGATCTGGAGCTACAGGTAAAAGATCTTGAGTCGGTAGAGAAGAAGATTGTGCGATTAGGGAAACTAATGAAGACCGGTGATAAGGATGCAAAACATGGAGTAGATGTGTTAAACTTATACAAAGATCATTTTGAGTCCTTCCAGAGTGCACGTGGTATAGAATTAAGCGACAAAGATAAAAAGTATGTAGAGGATTTATCTCTGCTTACGAATAAACCTGTGCTTTATGTTTGCAATGTAGATGAGGCATCGGCGGTTAGTGGTAATAAATATACAGAGATGGTTAAAGAAGCTTTGAAGGATTCCGATGCTGAAATACTCATAATTGCAGCTGAACTTGAATCGGATATCACTGAGTTGGATAATAAGGAAGATCGTAATGCTTTTCTCGAAGATATGGGGCTTTCAGAGCCAGGTGTAAACAGGCTCGTAAGGTCTGCGTATGCATTGTTGAATTTGCAATCTTTTTTTACTGTGGGACCCAAAGAAGTCCGTGCATGGACCATTAAAAATGGAATGACTGCTCCACAGGCAGCAGGTGTAATTCATAGTGACCTGGAACGCGGTTTTATCAGGGCAGAGATGATTAAGTACAACGATTATGTAGAGCTGGGTTCTGAAAATGCATGCAAAGAAAAAGGGAAACTTTCTCTCGAAGGAAAAAACTATATAGTTCAAGATGGCGATCTGTTGAATATTCGATTTAACGTTTAAGTTAATATATCGCGTTCATTTCGGCTACGCTCAATGAACGGAAGATTGCCGAAATGATAGTAATCGAAACCGTCATACTAATTTCATTTAATCGAAACCGTCATACTAATTTCATTTAATCGAAACTGCCATACTAGGTTCATTGAGCGTAGCCGAAATGAGCACACCAACCCACCAACTACACCAAATTCTTTCCTATCTTTATGAAAAGTTCATCTTTGAAAACCAGGATACTATTTATATTATTTCTTTTTCCCGGATTCCAGCTTTTTGGACAAGAAAAATTAGATTCCATATGGCAAATTCTCAGTAAAAGGGGAGAGGCCTATGTGTCTTTAGTGGATGATAGATATAAATCTGCATTCGAGGCATCCAAATTACCCGGATTCGACAGAATGATTAATGATTTTCCTTTTTTGTACCTGACAAAAAAAGATTCTTTATTTATAATTCAGAATCTGAATGAAATCAGTATTCAAACTGCACCTTCCATGTTATATGAAGTAAAAATGGCTTCAACCCGAGAAGAAGTATTGCAGGGACTGGCCTATCC
>JAGLSB010000557.1 GCA_023135955.1 Bacteroidales bacterium
CATGAAGCCTTTGACGAGGTGTGGAAAAAAGCAGAAGATAGAGGCATTAGAGTCTCCGGTTCCGAACTAGTTGGATTAGTTCCGCTAAACTCGTTACTCGATGCCGGAAGATACTTTTTAAGGAAGCAGAAACGTAGTATTGGAATCTCGAATGATGAGCTGATAAAGATTGCAGTAAAATCCATGGGCCTTGATGATTTGTACCAATTTAATCCCGATGAAAAGATAATTGAGTATGTGATGGATAAAGACATGAAAAAGAAAGGCCTTATTAACTTAAGTGTTAATGATTTTATGAACGAAACAGCTTCTGAGTCACCGGCTCCCGGTGGAGGTTCTGTAAGTGCTTTAATGGGATCAATGGGAACTTCACTTGCTACGATGGTAGCAAATTTGTCTTCGCACAAACGAGGTTGGGATGAAAAATGGGAAGAATTTAGCGATTGGGCGGATAAAGGAAAAGTAATTCAAGAATCCTTGATGAAGATGGTGGATGATGATACAGACGCATTTAATCAGATTTTAGGTGCCTTTCGATTACCCGGGAAAACTGAAGCGGAGAGAAAAGATAAAGAAGTCGCTATTCAGGAGGCTACTAAAAATGCAATTCTTGTTCCTTTTAAAGTGATGAAAACCTGCTTCCAGGCTTATGAATTGATAGAAGCGATGGCTAAGATGGGTAACCCAAATTCTGTTTCAGACGCTGGTGTTGGTGCGCTTGCTGTTCGATCTGCAATAAAAGGAGCATGGCTAAATGTGAAAATAAATGCCTCCGAATTTAAGGAAAAGAGTTTTATTGATGAGATTTTTCAGGAAGCTAAACAAATTCTTATGGATTCAGATGTAAAAGAAGCAATTATATTAAAAATAGTTGAAGAAAAAATAGGCTAATATTACTTCGCTGTTTGTTCACTCATTCAATCCATTTAAGCATTTAAACCAAAATATTTATCAAATAAGGTTTTTATTTTGATAAAAATAGCGTCAAAAGAGCCTTGTTATTCCACTAATTATTTAAAAAAACGACATTTTAAAATATTATTATTATTTATTATTAAACCGATAATAATTATGATAAATCGTAGCTTAAATGCTTATTTTTATATTAAATAAGAGTGTTGAGCTATTATAAATCGTGAAAATTATTAGTATATTATGTATATATAAATATAAAATATTAGCCGTATCCCTTAAATAATCAGCATTTTCTTTTAGTTATTAATTATTTTTTATAGATTTGACATCATAGAAATATTCTATTATTAACTATTTATAAACCTAAAAATTTTATCTATGAAAAGATTTACAGTTTTACTGGCATTCTTTTTGCTCATGGGTTTTACCCTACAAGCTCAGAATGTGCAAATTACAGGTAATGTGACCGGAGCTGATGATGGGGCATCTCTGCCTGGTGTGTCGGTTGTTGTTAAAGGAACTACAGTTGGTACAGTTACTGATTTTAATGGTGACTTTGTGCTTACTGCTCCTCAGAATGCAACTACACTTGTTTTCAGCTTTGTAGGTATGAAGACTCAGGAAGTAGCAATTGGTGGAAGAACAATCATCGATATAGTACTGGAGTCTGATGCCATGAACCTAGACGAAGTTGTTGTAACTGCTATGGGTATATCCAAGAACAAAAAGTCTCTTGGTTATTCTGTTCAGGAAATTTCAGCAGAAGAAGTATCTCGGGCAAATAACCCAAACCTTCTTACTTCGCTTTCAGGTAAGTTAGCTGGTGTAGAAGTTCGACAGTCATCAGGTATGCCAGGTGCACCTGCTACAGTGTTGATTAGGGGTGCTCGTTCTTTTAGTGGTAACAATCAGCCATTATATGTTGTTGATGGTATGCCTATTACCAGTAATCCAGATTACGACCAGAATGTTACTGGAGCATATTATTCATCAAGGACACTTGACCTGGATCCAAATGATATTGAGACTATTAATGTGTTAAAAGGGCAGGCAGCTGCTGCACTTTATGGTTTACGTGCTTCAAACGGTGTAATTATTATTACAACTAAAAGTGGAAAGAAAACCTCCGGAGGTAATCCTACTATAAACCTGACAACATCTTATACAAGTGATGCTATTGCCAGGCTTTATGATGTTCAGCAAACTTATGCACAGGGTTTGTATGGAGATTATTATAATGCTTTCTCTTATTCCTGGGGGCCAAAAATTTCAGATCTTCCTGGCGTTCCTGTTTATGGTGGAGATGCATTAGGCAAGCCAGGTATGTGGTTTGATCCTTATAAAGGAGCATGGGTAGAGCCTGAGGCTTTCAATAATCCTGAAGGATTCTTTAGTAATGGTTCTACAATCTATAAAGGTGTAAATGTTAGTAACGCAAATGATAACGGTAGTTATCTTGTTGGAGTAAGTTCAACTAACCAGATTGGTATTGTTCCTAATACCGGTATGGATCGATCTACTGCAAAAGCTACTGCTACAATTGACCTTGGCGATAAGTGGAGAGCTGGCTTTTCAGGAAATTATTCCGATGTTGATTTACAGAAACTTCCTTCAGGTAATTCAAGTAACTTATTTACTGTTTATGGTTCGCCTGCTAATTTTGATTTGATGGGAACTCCATATCACCAGGAAGGTGCTTTAGGAGAATATCGTCAGATTAGTTACCGTCGTGGTGGTGTTGGTGAAAACCCACGTTGGGCTGTGGAGAATAATAAATTCCTCGAAACAACTAGAAGATTTTTTGGTAATACTTTTCTTGAATACAATCCTGTCGACTGGATTAATGTTAGATACCAATTAGGTGTTGACACATATTCAACTGATAATGAAGATATATACCAGGCAGGTAGTACCTATACAGGCCAATCTCTTCCAACTGGTGTAGATTATCCTACTCCTGATAATCAAGTATATGCATACAAAGCCCCTACCGGTGGTTCAATAGAGAACTATGGTATAAGTAGAAGTAATTTAAATTCTTTATTGAATATTACTTTTACCAAAGATCTAAGCGATAAATTGAATGCTACAATGATTGTAGGTAATGAAGTAGATGATAGAACTTCAAGAAGCTGGTCAATGGCTGGTACCGGATTTACTATTCCAGGATGGAATAATATGTCCAATACTACTACTCAAGTAGCTGACGAATCCAAATCTTTATACAGATCTGTAGGTACTTATGGTAACCTTGGTCTGGATTATGATAATATGTTATTTTTTAATGCGACAGGTAGGTACGATATAGTATCAAGTATGCCTTCTGAAAATCGAGCATTTTTCTATCCTTCAGCTTCATTAGGATTTATTTTTACAGAACTTGGAGCTTTGAAGAATAATACTATCTTACCTTATGGTAAAATCAGGGCTTCTTATGCTCAGGTTGGTCAGGCAGGTACTTACAGGGATCAAACTTATACCCTTGGTGGTGGAGACAGTGGATTTCTAGATGATGGTTTGGTATTCCCATTAGGAGGAATTTCTGGTTTCAGACCATCTTCTACTATTTATGATCCTAATCTTATGCCACAGAATACAAGCAACTATGAATTAGGACTTGAGTTGAAATTCCTTAATAATAGGATGGGTATTGATTATACTTACTCAGATCAAACAGCTACTGATCAAATTTTCTCAGTTCCAATGGCTGGATCAACAGGTTACGCAAGTTTCGTTACCAATGCTGGTGAAATGAATTCAAAAGCTCACGAAATTGTATTTTATATAACCCCTGTAAAAACGAATGGTTTTGAGTGGAATATGAATGCTAACTTCACGAAAATTAACAACACAGTTATTACTCTTGCTGAAGGAATTGAGAGTGTCTCTCTTGCAGGTTATGTTACTCCTAATGTCAGGGCTTATTCAGGTTATACTTATCCTACTATTTATGGTGAAACAATGGCTCGTGATGATGATGGGAATGTACTTATTGACGATGATCCAACCAGTTGGTCATATGGTTTCCCAATGGCCGGTGGCTCAGGGAAAATTGGTGATGTTTCTCCGGATTTTATAGTTGGATTTGTTAATAACTTTACTTATAAGTCATTGTCATTAACTGCCCAATTTGACTGGAAACAGGGTGGAGATATTTATTCTGGTACTAACAGGCTTGCAGGACTTTATGGTTCTGCTGGTTTTACTGAAGACAGGACCACTCCTTTCACTTATGCAGATACAGAAAATGCTAATGAAGTTGGTGTATTATCTGACGGATCTGTTAATACTATTGAAAGAGGTGGAGTTGATGATTACGATGCATATGTTGATTTTTATGCTTCAGTATATGGATCAATTGATGAGATGGTAGTTTATGAAACTTCTTATATTAAATTAAGAGAGTTAGCGCTTACTTATCAATTACCTAAGAAAATAGCTCAGCAGATTAGAATGCAGGGTGCCTCAGTAAGTGCTGTTGCAAGAAACTTCCTGCTTTGGTCTACATTACCAAATGTTGATCCTGAGACTTCTCAAGGTATGGGCAATGGTCAGGCAGGTTTTGAGTATGTTTCTCTGCCTCAGACAACATCTTATGGTGTAACCCTTAATTTTACATTCTAATTTATAGGAAACCATTAAAAAATTATATAATATGAAAAAAATTAAATTTTTGTTTCTTGCAATTATTCCTCTGCTTTTCACAGCATGCAGTGAGGAAATAATGGACGAGATTAACGAAGAAAAAAATAATGCACTCACAATGAGTTCGCAAAGCATGCTTCCTGATATTATTGTTAAATCAGCGTTTGAGACTGCTGGAACTGACATTGGTTGGTATGCTACAGTTTACATTGAACATAGTGCAGGAACCTGGGCTCAGTCTGTTGATGCTGATAAAAGAATTGGTCAGGCATCTGCTACCTTATTTAATAACAACTGGAATAATCTTTATGATGTAATGAATACTTGTAAAGTTATACTGGATAAGACTGCTCCTGATGGTCCTGAAGCTGATAATTTGTTTGTACGTGGTATTGCACAGGTTTTAACAGCTTATAATTTAGGAGTTACTACGGATATGTGGGGTGAAATCCCATGGACTGAGGCACTTAATGGTTCAGATAATCTACAACCTGTTTATGATAAGCAATCTGCTATTTATCCTGACATCTTCAAATGGCTTGATGATGGTATTGCTACTTTAGAAAGTGTAACAACTTTCTCAACAGCAGGAGATTATATCTATAGTGGAGATGTTGATGCCTGGATTAAGGCAGCTTATTCCTTAAAAGCAAGGCATTGGATGAGATTGTCTAATGTTGAAACAAATGCTTCCGCTAATGCTTTGACTGCTATTGCTAATGGATTTGTTGAAAATACGGATAATTTCATTTTTGATTCCTATGAAGCAACTGCAATTGGAGAAAATCCATGGTATCAGTTTATGAACGACAGAAGTCATTTATCTGTAAGTCAGAGCATGTATGATCTAATGGATGCAAGAACTGATCCAAGAATTGGTGTTTACTTTGAGCTACTTGAAGGAGTTGTTGTACCTGCACCTAATGGTACTGCTGAACAATCTCAGGGTGGAATTTATTCATGGTCTTTACTTACCATAAATGGTCAGACAACCGGTACTCCAATTATGACAAATCATGAACTTAGGTTTATTGAGGCGGAAGCTTTATTCAGAACTGATCCTGCCGGTGCAGCATGGCAGGCTGCTTTACAGTCAGCTATCGAAGCTAATTTTGTATTTCATGGTTTAGTATTAGCAGATGGAACCGATTATTTTAATAATGAGGTTGTACCTTTGCTTGCTGGAAATGAAGTGAATGAGATCCTTACTCAAAAGTACCTTGCTTTATATGAGCATGAAGCAGCTGAAGCTTATAACGATTATCGTAGGGTTCCTGCATTCTTAACTCTTGATAATCCTAATAATACTACAACAGGCTTTGTTTGGAGATTCCCTTATCCAACGAGTGAAGAATCATCTAACTCTGCTAATATGCCTGTTGTTGATGTTTATTCAGATAAAACCTGGTGGGCAGGTGGCAGCGAATTTTAGAAAAGTCTTAATTGAATATTTATATAAAAAAGATCGTGTCCATTGGATACGGTCTTTTTTTATGCCTTTGTGTTTAAACACTGAATGTTTGCACATTTTTTTAGTAGAACAGGCAAAAGGTAGCCCAACTTTAGGTTTTAATCTCTAGACTGTTGAATTTTGAATTTAGATGGGAAAATTCCTATGGAAAACAAATATATTTATAACATAGATTTGGGAAGAATGGAAGACTTAAAACATTTTAGGAGTTTTACCTCAACCAGCACCCCATATATAAATGAATCCAAGCATCAGCTTATAGTAAGAAGACAATATTGAGTTAAGGTTCAATTATCGCAATAAATCTTTAATCCACGCTTATATACAGTAGAGCATGATTAAACAATCATTCCTGCACCCACAGTATTATTTGTTCCTTCTTCTACAATAATCAAGCTACCTGAAACACGATTTCTTCTGTATGAATCGAAAAACACTGGCTTAGATGATTTAATCTTAATACGGGCAATTTCATTTAAGCCAATATTAAGATCATCGTAGTTCTTTTCAAGATTATTGATATTGACTTTGTAAGATACCTCCTTTATTATGCATAGAGACTCATTTGTTGTATGTCGGAGCAAATACTTTCCATTCGGGATCAAAGATTTCTCACTAAGCCAGCAAACCATCATATCTATTTCCTTATCAACTTCAGGCTCTTTGTTATCTAAAACTATCATATCACCACGACTTACATCTATATCGTCTTCAAGCACCATTGTAACCGACATCGGAGCAAAAGCTTCTTCGAGTTCCCCTGTCATGGTTTCTATAGATTTAAGCTTTGATGAAATTCCAGAAGGTAATATTTTCACTTTATCGCCTTTTTTGAAGATTCCTGATCCAATTCTTCCGGCATATCCTCTATAATCAGGATATTTCTCAGATTGTGGCCTTACAACATATTGAACAGGAAAACGTCCATCAACAAAATTTCTGTCACTAGCAATATGAATCGTTTCCAACAAATATAAAAGAGTAGGCCCATCATACCATTGCATATTCTTACTTCTATCAACAACATTGTCACCATTAAGTGCACTAATTGGAAGGAACCGAACATCCTGAACATCTAGTTTGGAAGAGAATTGGTTGAATTCTTTCTTAATTTCCTCGAATCTTTCCTCCTTATATTCCACTAGATCCATCTTGTTTACACAGATAAGGATATGAGGAATTCTTAATAATGAGGCAATATAGGAATGTCTGATAGTTTGTTCCAGGACACCATGCCTGGCATCAATAAGAATAATAGCAAGATTTGCAGTAGAAGCACCGGTTACCATATTTCTTGTATATTGAATATGTCCTGGCGTATCAGCAATAATGAATTTTCTTTTTGGAGTTGCAAAATACCTATAAGCAACATCAATTGTAATTCCTTGTTCTCTTTCTGCCCTGAATCCATCTGTGAGTAATGCAAGGTTTACATGCACTTCTCCTCTTCTTTCACTGGCTTCTTTAAC
>JAGLSB010000558.1 GCA_023135955.1 Bacteroidales bacterium
TCATCGATAATATTGTTTATAAGAAAATCGATACTGAAGTTCTTGAAATGTTAGCTTTTATGCCTCAAAATGATAATGATGAATTGCATCCATGTCTAATTTATTTGCACGGAGGAGGTTGGGGAAAAGGAGATCGTTACAGAGCAAAACGTAGAGATGTTATAGAAGTCATACGTGATTTAAGTAATAAAAACTATATCTCCTTTTCTATAGAATACAGACTTACAGATGTAGAAAAGGGGATAACTGCAATGGAAAGTGTTGCTGATTGCAAAGATGCCGTAAGATATATAATAAAGAATTCAGAGAAATGGAATATTGATCCAACTAAAATAAGTCTCTTTGGCACTTCTGCAGGCGCTCATCTGGCTATGGTAACTGCTCTGGCACCTGATTCGGAATTTGAAGTTGATCCAGGTCTGAAAGATATTAATGTTGAGGTAAATTCTGCAATATCCTATTATGGTCCCACATCATTTATCAATGAAGATTTATCTATTGGAAATTTTAAGAACCCTTCAAGAATGATACCCATCTTAGGAGGACTCCTTGAAGATAAAATGGAAGTAGCCAAAAATTTAAGCCCCGTAGAGTGGATGTCCAATGATATGCCTGCAGTGATGCTTGTACATGGGATTACTGACTCAACTGTTTCCTATAAACATGCAGAATATATGAAAGCAAATGCAGATATAAATGATTTTCCGGTTGAAATGATTTTAGTTGAGGGCGCTGGGCATGGTTTTAAAGGAGATAATATTAATCCTGATTTGGGAACTATCAAAAATAAAACAGTAAGATTTATCCTTGAAAACAATAAATAAGAGAACTTAATATTAAATCCATTATCTTAAAAATACCTACAATGCCTGGACCTAAAAAAGCCCTCCTTACTCTTGCCTTTACAATTGGCTTTCTCAATTCAGGTATAGCTCAATGGCAATTATTTAACACACAGCATCCTGTAGATAAATATATTGTTGGAATTCATATTAATAATGCAGCTGGTGAAATTGTTCCTTCAGATGGCTCAATAGATGTTAGCTCATTGGTTCAAAAAGCTATCGATTTTATGGAAGAGTCAGGTGGTGGTATTTTATATTTTCCTGCAGGGATATATAAATTTTCAGCCGGCTTAACTATTCACGAATCGGTAGGAATTCGAGGTGAGTTCACCATTCCCGGAACTGATAATATCTTTAATAATACCATTTTCCAAATCTTCGGAGGCAGGGATAATATAGACGCACCTCCATTCATAATCGTAAAAGGAAGCTCTTCTGTCGATGGTATAGTATTCTGGTATCCCGGGCAATTAGCATCAGATATCAGACCCTATCCTCCAACATTACATATTCAAACCGATGGAGGAAAACTCAAGCATTGCGCAAGTATCAGAAATATATTCCTTGTCAATAGCTATACTGGCATACAAGTTGGTCCGGAAAATATGGCCCTGCCAATAATCAAAAATATTTATGGAAGTCCCTTGCATCTGGGATTATTTCTTGATAATTGCACGGATGTAAGCAGAGTATATGATCTTTATTTCAGTCCTGATTATTGGGCCAACTCAGGACTTGATAATGCTCCCCCTGTAGATGGTATTCATAAAGATTATATTTATGAAAATGCAACAGGAATTGAGCTAAACAAAACCGATAACGGTTACCAGGGTTTCTTTCATGTTAGTGGATATAATACCGGACTGCTTTTGACCAAATCACCTACTAACGGTGGAAGTGCAGGAGGATTGGCCTATGGTTTGGATATAACCAAAGGGAAATACGGAATTAGAGCACAGGATAGTCATTTTGGCAGCTTTAATATCTCTGGAAGTACAATTCATGGCGATTCTGCGTCTATTTTAAGTGAAAATCATGCAGGAAGAATCCAATTTAACGATTGTCAATTTACTGGTGAAAATTATTCCCTTAAAGTTGAGGACAACGGAGGAGTACCAAATTCATATTTATCTTTTCAGAATTGTTATTTTGAATCTCCATTAGAATTTTCCGGCCAATGTCTCTCAGTATTTAACTCTGAATTTAATTCTGAATCTACCCCTATTGTCTTAACTGATAATACCAGAAATGCAATCCTGCTCGATAATAACTTTAACTTCTCTAACGAGATAATAAATAATGCAAGTGATGAAGTCGAAATAGCCGATAATGATTATCCTTATATCGATCCTCCAAAATTTGAATACGAGCCTAATATTCGAAAATATCCTGAATCTAATGCACTTTTCATAGCAACAGATTACTCCGGGGTAATTCCTAATGATGAAACAGATGACGCTCCAGGTATTCAAAACGCGATAAATTTTGCTTTTACCAGTGGAGGTGGAATTGTCTTTATGCCACCTGGGGTATATAACTTTGACAGTGAAATAACCATAAAAGAAGGGGTTGAATTACGTGGCACACTTGACTTTCCTCATCATACCGGCATGCTCTCTGTTACTCCTGGTAATGGAACCCTTATATATGTAAATCACAATATAAATTCAAATTCAGGAGCAACCATTCAATTAGAGAATAATTCTGGTATCCGGGGATTGGCTTTCCATTATCCAATACAAAGTCTCGCTTCAGGAGTAGCAACAAAATTTCCCTGGCTAATTCGTTTTAAAGGTGATAATATATATGCTATCAATGTTTTTGCTTCTAATCCTTATCAGTATCTGGATCTTTACACATTCCAATCTAACAACCATTATCTGGAAAATGTAATGGGAATACAACTCTCAAAAGGTATTCAAATTGGAAGTGGTAGTGATAATGGAAAATTAAGGAATGTGCACTTTAATGGAACATTCTGGGGTCAGACAGCCTTTCCTAATGCTGGTGGTTTAGACCTGGATGCATGGAACCTTAAGAATTCGGATGGATTTACTCTGGGAGATGTTTCAAATGAAGAAATGTTTCAGTGCTTTACCATAAATGTCAGGAATGGTTTATCATTAATTGATGGAGGCCCGAATGGAATAGCAGTTAATTTTGGTGTTGATAATTCTGAGAATGCTTTATACGCTGAGGCAAATAATGGGTTCAACTTTATTAGCACCTCACTTATTAACAAAGAATATGCAGAAATTGGAAGAATAATTGAATTTTCCGACTTAATGAAGGATACGATTGCAATTCATAACCTGCGTGTACTTGGCCAGCCCAAATACCTTGTTCAGCAAAAAGGAAAAGAATCGAAATTGATTTTAAATCAGGTCGCTTTCAGAACATCTGATCCAGACCAAATAATTCAAATAGAAGATGGTAGCCTGGAACTAATTAATGCCGTTTATCGTAATCATACATGGGTAAATACTCAAACCAGCTCAAAGCCTGCAGTTATTTATGGAAACTTTTTCAGGGGTGATTTATCATTTTTAGGTGATACTTCTTCCATTTCGGATCAATATTTTACAAACCCCATGGATGCATACCCTGAAAAAAGCTTTATTTACAATAATTCCATCCCTGATTTAACTTCAATAAGGACCCCTGTTAGCCAGGTAGAAACAGAGGAAGATTTTAAGATCATCCGTGAAAATTATCAATACTTCATTGATATCCAATTAAATGTTCCTGCAAATATCCAAATTGATTTATATGACATAATGGGGAAACTAATTATAAAGCAGCCTGCTCAGTATTTTCCTGAAGGTCATCAAAGAATATCTCTTCCTGATTGTGACATAAATTATCGTGGAATTTCGATTTTAAGATTACAGATCAATGATCGTGTGTTAAGTAGGAAAATTATCTTTTAAAGCATGAAGTCGCGGCTAATATATTCTCACTAGCCTCAAACTTTATTCGCGTATTTCCTTAAAGGATTTTGCGAAAACCTCATCATAAAGCTGCTTATATTCATCAAAGAATTTCTGATAAGTATTCTTTGCCATGCTATGCCTACCCATACTATATTGTGCTTTGCATTTTAAAATCATTGCATCCTCATTTACCTTATCAAAATTAGAAATACAGTCAGCAATCCGAATAATAAGCTCAGATTTCTCATTAATGTCTTGATTCTCAGCATAAGAAAGAAAGCTGTCAACTATTTTATCTCCAATATATGCCTTAAACTCATCCAGCCATTCATAATTTAAATTAAAAAGAAAGGATCCTTTTAAAGTGAAGTCTATTAATTCAGAAATAATTTTATCATTCAATTCTACTTGACATTTTATCACCTGGAGCACTCTTAAATAATCACTGTATATTATCGACTCATCAAAAATTACTTTCCAGTAGCTGGTTTTACGGCTTAATTCAATGCTATCTAGTTCGGATAACAATGTTTTCAGCTTCCCCATGTTTACTCCGAGGTTGTTTTTCCCATTTTGATAAGATTTATCAAACCAAATAATTTCAATAATTTTCTCAGATGATATTCCTTTATCGTCTTTTATAGTATTAAGAAATATCAACAAGAAAAGCTCTTTCAGCAAGGGAGTAA
>JAGLSB010000559.1 GCA_023135955.1 Bacteroidales bacterium
TTAATGAAAAGAATCATTAATTACGTTGAAACAATGAATACTGATTTCCTTTCTGATATTGATGCTAAACTCCTAAGACCAGATGACATTGCAAAAGCTTTAAATTTAAATTCCGACGAAAAATTCCTATTTATTAGTACTAAATCGCAAGAAGAGAAAGAAAATTTTATCAGGTTCAATATAGATACTCTTTATAAGTTAGCTGAGCAGGAAATACTTTTAAATAAGGATTATTCGCGAAATTGATTTGATTATTTCTTTATTCGTGATTTAATAATATCCATTTCCTTCTTAATATTGGCTACTGTTTTAGTTAAGCTTGACTGCGGAACAAATGGCTCGGGGATATCTGAACTTATATAATGTGTGAATTTCCATATTTCCCTTATATCTTTAACCTCCACATCAAAAGGTTCATAAATCGGATTGAGAGAAAAAAGAGACAGTATCCCTTCTTCGGCTATTTTATTCTCAACAACTTTAAATACAATACCCTCATTTAAGGTCAGTATTACACAAGCATCACCATTTTTCACTTCTCTCCAATCCTGAATAAACTCACCCGTAACCCAAGATTTATCGGGGATAGGTAACATTGAATCTCCATTTAGCTGAAAAGTTCTGTATTTTTTGTTGTTAGAAAGGAATGGGAGACTGAAAACAGGGAGTTCTCCAATAAATTCAGGGTCGGCAAAGCCATTCGTATATCCGGCTTTGGCCTTTTCATTTACTATTTCAATATTCTCCTCGTTCTCATTATTTACCGTTGTTGCCAGAACCCTCAATTTGCTGCCCGATATAAAAACATCCTGACCATGTTCAAGCTGATAAACCTGACTTTCGTCAAGCATCGACAAATCTACTTTCAAAAGCGTATCAATAGCAATTCCAAAGTAATCAGAGAATTTCAGGAGAACATCCAGACCAGGTTCGGCTACCTTGTTCTCATAACCACTCAAAGTGGATCTCTTCATATCAAGAGCAAAAGCCAATCCATCTTGAGTCTTTCCTCTTCTTTTCCTTAAGATTCTGATGTTAGAATTGAAATACATAATGTTACATATTTGGATCAGAACAAATTCCCGCACTACCAATAAATAAGGATTATTTTCTGATTATAAAGTTTGTTATTTAATGAATAATGATTATATTATAATCGTAATTATGATTAGTTTCTAATCAAATATAGGTAATTAAAATGTTATATACAAATAGTGTTTGGTGTGCTGATTCGGTTATTTCGGCTTATTTCGGCTTCAATAACCGAAAACGCTCAATAACCTGAGTAACCAGTACCCTTCGACCCTTCGGCTAGTTCAGGGACCGCAGGCTCAGGGCGGTGCCCAGCAACCAGCAACCAAAACACAACACTAACAGCTTTATTACAAATGAACAGAACAATAGCACATATGGACTTGGATACTTTTTTTGTATCCGTAGAACGGCTGATAAACAGCAAACTGATAGGGAAACCTATAATTATTGGAGGTACTTCCAATCGTGGGGTGGTTTCCAGTTGCAGTTATGAGGCACGTAGATATGGTATCCATTCTGCCATGCCTATGAGAATGGCTTTAAATCTGTGCAACGATGTTATTGTAGTTCGCGGCGACATGGAACAATACTCACGTTATTCGCACATGGTTACAGACGTTATTGCTGAAAGCGCTCCTGTTTATGAAAAAGCTTCTATTGATGAGCATTACATAGATATCACAGGAATGGATCGTTTTTTCGGAAGTCTTAAATGGACTCACGAACTAAGGGAAAGAATAATACATGAAACAGGACTCCCTATTTCTTTTGGTCTATCTGTAAATAAAACTGTAAGTAAAATTGCTACCGGTGAAGCAAAACCCAATGGAGAAAAACAGGTTGAATCTACATTGGTACAAGATTTTCTCTCTCCATTATCAATTCGTAAGATTCCTATGATTGGTAAACAGACTTTTCATCTCCTGCGATCTATGGGAATCGTTACAATCGACACCCTGAGACAGATCCCACCTGAAATGATGGGAAAACTGCTCGGGAAAAATGGATCCGTAATATGGAAACGGGCAAACGGTATCGATCATAGTCCGGTAATATCCTACTCCGAACGGAAATCCATAAGCACGGAGCGAACCTTCGACAAAGATACCGCCGATGTTACTTACCTTAAGGAACTTCTGGTTGGTATGCTTGAGAAAATTTCTTATGAATTAAGAAAAAAGCAGAAACTAACCTCCTGCATTACAGTAAAAATACGCTATTCAAATTTTGATACCCATAGTCTTCAGAAACGAATTCAATATACTTCTCTCGATCATGTTCTGATACCCATAGCCAAAGAACTCTTCGATAAACTCTACACCAGAAGAATGCTGATAAGACTGATCGGAGTAAAATTTAGTCACCTGGTACAAGGGGTACAACAACTCAACATGTTCGAAGATACATCGGAGATGATAAATCTATACCTGACCATGGATAAATTAAGAAATCGCTATGGGAGGAAGGCGATAGGACGAGCCATGGTTTATTGTAAGGACGCGCCACG
>JAGLSB010000056.1 GCA_023135955.1 Bacteroidales bacterium
ATTACAAAAGTATAAAGTTGATTCTGTTTTACTGAATCCCGGGGTGAAAGAACATATTCAATTATGCTTTGATTAGCTGACAAATGCCTTTGCAGTTCTGCAATATCGGCCGGTTCCGGTTTAGGATGCATTCTTTTATACCAATCTTGTGTCCTGGCTATTTCCAAATCCTGTTCATAATTTCTACTTGCTTCGAATAAATCATCTTTCAGCCTGAACAAATTAATCGAATCTGGTACTTCCTTCTGATTCTCTTGAAATATAGAATTTTTATACTGAGAAATTCTTTGCTCATTTATATTCAGAGCAGAATATAAGCTATCATTGATATTTTCGTTGTTCAAAGCTTCCCTGGAATTAATCTTCCTCAATAATTCCGAAGCTTTCCATTCAGATGCAAAACCATATGCTGTTTTGCTGTAATCCGAATCTCCACTTAGTATAAATAAGTCATAAGCAGCATTGATGCCATTCAAATAAATACTTTTTTCATGCTCAGCCAGAAACAGTATGCTTTCCTGGGAGGGATATGAATTTCTTATCTTTTCTTTTACTTTAAGGGCTAAAGCTGTTGTATTAAGTGAATACTCCAACAAATCCATTTGAGAATTATCTTCCTTTGATGCTATAGCATACTTAGAAAGTGCATATGACTTTTTATCTAGAATCTCGAGATAACGGATATCACGTAATGAACCTTCCTCAGATGGATTATCATAAAATTCATCAGAAACAAATCCTGGATAGATTGATTGTAGTGCCTTCTGGTAATATTCAAAGGATTGAAGACAGGAATCCTGAGCAAGGTACAAGTCACCTATGATCTGATAGCAAGCAGTGGTATAAGTACTAAATATTCCGTAGATATCAATAAATAAGAATAAGGCCTTTTCCAGATAACTGAGACTTTCTTCATATCGCCCTACCAACATGAGCATTTCTCCATATTCGGTATAAATATCAGCCACTTCAGGATGCTTATCATTAGTCTCTTCTATTTTTGTATTGATAGCCAGATTATAATAGTTTTCTGCCATAGAAAATTCATTTAAGCGATCAGCGGCTTTTGCCAAATTAAAATATACATTGGATATATTAGTCAAAGCTTGGTCAACCTTAATTTTAAGACTAGCCAGATAGTTTTGAGTGGCAGAATTATAATCACCCATTTTGTATAACACAATTCCCAGATTAAGCAATACTGCAGACAATCTTTGATAATAATATTTGTTCTTTATATCCACATATTGCAAACAATTCAAAGCTTGCCCAAAATATGATTTGCCTCTGAAATAATCTCCTGAATAAACATACAAATTTCCCCTAGCAGAATAGTTATGATAAAGATCATAAGGGTTTTTCTCAGGGGTATCACAATAATCTTCAGAAAGAAGATAATAGTATAAAGATTTTCTACTCTCGTTTAACTTACTGTAAACCAAACCTGCATAATGATATATAATCCTGAAATCCGCATCAGAAGGGTAATTATTTTTAGCAAGTATAGACTTGAGATAATTTTCCGCCTCAAAATAAGACCCTTTATTATAGTGCGCTCTTAATTGTTCATACAAGTAGAAATAATCAGATTCCTGCTGTCCAAAAGCAAGAACTAGTGTGAAAAACAACGGAAGAGTAAAAAATAATTTCTTCAAGATACAATAATTATAATTTTATCATAGCTAAAGGTATTAAACTCTTCCGTATTATTACAAAGCTACTTCGAATCATCCTCAGGAGGTGGAAGCTCTTCTCCATTTCCATACCCATCCCCTCCCCTCACTCTATACATTTCGTCCTTAGTTAAAAGTACTTCACTTTTCTGGATTTTTTCAATCAATCCATTTCGATTAAAAGGTAGTTGTTTCATCTGTTTATAATTTAAATTTAATAATCCGACAGAAACATGCTCCGAAGTTTCGGGAAGAATGTTTCTTAAAAAATAATTTTGGTTAACTACTACTTCTTAGTTAAAAAGGGGTGGGATTTGTTATTTATATTACTTTTTTTTATGTTTTTTTGATTTTATTTTTATCTAATTGATTTACTGCTTTTTAAGACACTTTTTTATATAGATCTATAATTAGGGCTAATTTGCTTTCTGACTGATTTTCTGATAGTTAAAAAATTCGGTAATTTATGGTGAAAGACAAAAAAAGGAACAAAAACGGGCGATGTTTAACTATATATAAAGGACCCTTTATAAATACGTGAAATTATAACGCCCAAACTATGAAAAACAAAAATGAACAAGCGGTAATTCACACCGAAAATTCATCCATCGAAAAAACTCAGCATGGAATTATTGAACTAATCAATCTTGAAGGAAATGTTTGATTTGGATATAAAAAAAGCATGCAGAATAAGCAAACGCGAAAAGCAAGTACTAGTGCTTATTGCAGAGGGATTAACATGCGACGAAATTGGCTACCAGCTGAATATCTCAACTACAACTGTTATTAGTCATAGAAATAATATGAAACAAAAGCTAGGGGTTAAAAACAGTTGTGAATTGGTCTTTTCCGCGTGTAAAAGCAAGTTGATATAAACAATCCTATAAAAAGAGATTGTTAAACCTTTGTGAGCCGGTCATTTTAATAATTACTAATCTATCATTATTAAATATAATTATTATGTGCCAGCCTTTTGATTCCTGATTAGTCTCTGGATATACTAAGTTTTAGAGAAATATTTTAAATGGGGCGTTTAATGAATTATATATTTTGTTTAGGTTATTTAATGAAACTCCTCGCAGCAAGCTGACGAGGTATCTCAATGGAATATTTTATTTTCCATACGCACCAAGGTGCGGGGAATATAAGCCTTGAGATCCCTCGACTACCGCTCGGGATCCCTGCCTGCTCTGCCGTTTCGGCAGGCAGGAGTTCGGCTAGATGATTTTGAT
>JAGLSB010000560.1 GCA_023135955.1 Bacteroidales bacterium
GAGTTCATTGATATGATTCTTGATCCAATGATAAAGGAATCATTGCAGAGAATTTTATCTGAGCAACGAAAATATGATCAATTAATAAAACATGGTTTAACTCCAAGAAGAAAATTGCTCCTTGAAGGACAACCTGGGTGCGGAAAAACTATGACAGCCCAAGCGCTCGCCGGTGAATTGGGATTGTCAGTTTTTATTGTTCGACTTGATGGACTCATATCTAAGTTTATGGGGGAGACTATTTCAAAGCTTCGTATTGTTTTTGAAGCGATGAAAGAATATCGAGCAGTTTATTTATTTGATGAATTTGATTCAATAGGTTCGCATCGAAGCCAACACAATGATGTAGGTGAAATTAGACGAGTGTTGAATAGTTTTTTAATAAATATTGAAAAAGATAATTCAAGCAGCATTATTATTGCTGCTACGAATATGCCAGAGGCCCTTGATAAAGCATTATACAGGAGGTTTGATGACATTATCAAATACTCTCAACCCAGTCAGAATGAGATCATTTCATTAATAAAGCATCATCTAAAAGGATTTAAACTAGCCAATGAAATGCCTATAAAAGAGATTGCAGTATTAGCGCAGGGATTAAACTACGCTGATATTGTACGGGCTTGTGATGAGTCAAAAAAGGAAATGATAATAGGTGGTAAACAAGTAATTTCAGAGAGTTCAATTTCAAAATTTCTCCAATCAAGGAAAAGGACCACCTAATATACTCTAATGCCCAACGATCGAAATTTAAAGCACATAAAATTTAATGGATTTTTATCTCAGGATTATTATACTACTCCTCAAAGATTCGGGGGCCAAATTAGAATTGCTCAAAGAGTCAGAAACATTCATGGTAGTTATTTATTAGATAAATGGCATACTGTTCAGGAAAGATACAATGACCTAAAGGAGATAGGATTACCTGAAGGTGCCATTTTTGAAAATGCAATTTATGTTGAATTTATCTCCGATTATAATTTTGAATTGGCTTTTGATACCTTCGACACAGAAAGAGATAGTTATAAACTTCTGAATATTAAAGAAATTTTCAACGATAGTCGAGAAAAAAGATATTCTGTGATTGTAATGTTAAGAGAGGGTGGTATTAGTACTTTCATTAGAAAAACGCAACAATATATTGAACGCAATTCTATTACAGGGAGACCGCTTAACGAAAAATTAATAGCAAATATTGCTGATATTCAGCTTGCAACTTTAAAATCTTTCTGGACAGAGGACAATACAATAATATTTCCAAGTGAAGATGAGGATGTATGGTGGGAGGTCTGGCTACGAAGAAATAATCTCTTTCAAGATGACCATGAGGACGAAAAGGTAATTACTCAGTTGGAATCATTTGGCGCTATCACTCCAAATAAACGTATTGTATTCCCTGAACATATAGTTAGACTTGTTCGTGGGAGGGCTGATCAATTATCAGATTCATTGATGTTTTTAGATAATTTAGCTGAACTAAGAAAACCAAAAGAAACAGCAGAATTTTTTACAAGACTATCAAGGGAAGATGAGATAGAATGGGTTGAGGAACTTAACGGAAGGATTGAATCCAAGATAGATGATGATTCTTTC
>JAGLSB010000561.1 GCA_023135955.1 Bacteroidales bacterium
TTTGAAGGGATGGGTTGTATTCATCCACGGCAGATTGATGTAATTCATAATAGTTATGCTCCAAATGAGAATGAAATTAAAAGTGCTGAGAGAGTTGTGAATGCATTTATTATTGCAGGAGAAAAAGGGCTTGGGGTTGTGTCATTGGGAACTAAAATGATTGATCCTCCTGTTGTTAAAAGAGCACAAAAGGTGATTGACCTTGCATTAGAGCTTAATTTAATTGATAAAAACTGGAGGGAAAAATATGTCAGTTAAATGGACAAAAAATGCCGCCGGAAGAATGGTTCCTTCCGAATTGAATGGAGAAAAGCAAGTTCCATTTAAAGGAGTTGGTAAATACAAACCTGAAGCGCGTAAATATGCACCTCAAATTTCCAGTAATGCAGATTATCCGGCAGACGGGAATAAGCTTGTAAAAGACTTAAAAACAGCTCTTAAGAAGGCCGGACTAAAAGATGGAATGACAATCTCAACTCATCATCATCTTCGAAATGGGGATTTTTTAGCTAATTATATTTTTGATGTTGCAAAAGAATCAGGTGTTAAGGATTTGAGATGGTTTCCTTCTGCTTCTTTTCCTGTACATGAACATTTGATTCAGTATCTTGAAGATGGAACCATTCATCATATAGAAGGAAGCATGAATGGTCCGCTTGGGAAATTCGTTTCAGAAGGGAAAATGAAAGGTACAGGAATGCTAAGGTCGCATGGGGGAAGATTTCAGGCTATACAAGACGGTGAAGTTAAGATTGACATTGCAGTTATCAGTGCCCCTACAGCCGATTCTTTTGGGAATGCTAATGGTCTGGATGGGCCATCAGCATGCGGACTACTAGGATTTGCTCTTGCTGATTCACAATATGCTGATAGAGTAATTGTTGTTACAGATAATCTGGTTGAATTTCCATGTATTCCCTGGCAAATTCAGGGAAATTATGTCGATTATACTGTAAAGATTGATAAACTTGGTGATCCTGATAAAATTATTTCCGGTACTACACAAATTACGAAATCGCCAGACAGGCTTTTATTAGCAGAACTGACAGCCAAATTTTGTGATTATGCCGGTATTATTAAAGATGGATTCTCATTTCAGAGTGGGGCAGGAGGAACTTCTCTTGCTGTAGGAGAATATTTTAGGCAGATAATGAAAGAAAAGGGAATTAAGGCCCGGTTTGCCAGAGGTGGGAGTAATAAATATCTGGTTTCTATGCTTGAGGAAGGTTTGGTTGATTATATTCTCGATGGGCAAACCTTTGATTTGGATGGAGTCAGATCAATGGCTGAGAATCCCGGACACGTTTGGACCAGCCCTTTTACCAGCTATAACTATCATGGAAAAGGTAATTTTGCCGGAATGGTAGATGTTGTGGTTCTGGGTGCTACGGAAGTAGATTTGAATTTCAATGCTAATGTCGTTACACATTCTGATGGATATCTGCTTCATGGCATAGGCGGCTGGCAGAATTGTTTGTTTTCGAAAACCGTAATACTCCCAATACCACTTTTTAGGGACCGGATTCCTGTAATAAAAGAAAATGTTACAACACTTTGTGGTCCGGGAGAATTAATAGATGTAATTGTTACTGAAAGAGGAATTGCTGTAAATCCTTTGAGAAAAGACCTTATTGAAAAGGTGAAAGGCAGTGGATTACCAATCAAAAGCATTGAGGAACTCTATGAAGAAGCAATTATAATCTGCGGAAAACCACAGGAACCTGTATTGAGAGAGAAGGTTATTGCGGGTATTAAGTGGGTGGATGGAACATTGATTGATGTGGTTAGGGAGGTGGGAAGTGAGTGAAGAAGTGAGTAATCGTGAAGAGAAGAAAAGAAAACAAGGGACAGTGTATGTCTCTTTTTGATTAAAAGCCTGGAATATCATCGTTAATTTAGAATAGTATTTTAACCGATCTTGTTGAACATATTTACACTCCAAAGGAGTTTCATATTTGGTTTCTTTGGACATGTAAATCGTTGGCAGTAATGCCCGAACCAGCATTTTCAGTTGGATTGAACATTCGAATCAATACTAAAGATTGAAGAAATGTTTTTTTCAATATCACTTTCCGTAAATTTATTACGGCAATTCAAATTATTCGTTGTAGCTTTGATAAAAAATATAAAGCAAGAAAATAATGTTAACAAAATTTTCTGTTTCAAACTTTAAAGGATTTAATTCAGAGCTTGTCTTTGATTTAAAAGACACAAATGCATATGCTTTCAACACGGATAGTATAAAAAATGGTGTTGTTAATAATGCTCTTGTATATGGACCTAATGGAGTTGGGAAATCAAATTTAGGATTTGCAATATTCGATATTATTGCTCACTTAACAGATAAAAGGATAGATGAGTCTCAATATTTATATTATTTAAATGCTCTCAATGAATCTGACTCTGCTGATTTTCAATATGAATTTCAATTTGATTCTAATACTGTAATTTATAAGTATAAAAAGACTCAATATGACATTGTTATTTTTGAGAGTTTTTCTATAAATGAGAAGGAATTAGCATTTATCGATAAAAAGAAAAACAACGAAGCTAAAGTAGGCTTTAAGGGCACTGAGAGTTTAAAGACGAACATGACAGACCAGAACCTATCTCTGTTAAAGTACATTAAAAATAATTCGGTACTAGTAGAAAATGAAGAAAATAACTGTTTTGAAAAGTTCTTTGTTTTTGTAGATCGAATGCTTTTTTTTAGGTCATTAAAAGAAAATATGTATCTAGGGCTACAAATTGGAAAAAAAACACTAGATGAAGATATTATTGAAAAAGGAAACGTTGCTGATCTACAAGCCTTTTTAAATTCTGCTGGTGTTGATTGTAAATTAACAGTTATTAAAGAATCAGATAAGGATGTTATTGCTTTTGATTTTAATGGGAAAACAATTGCATATTATCGTATTGCATCAAGCGGA
>JAGLSB010000562.1 GCA_023135955.1 Bacteroidales bacterium
TCTCACGGGCATCGGCA
Organism: Bacteroidales bacterium; assembly: GCA_023135955.1. GTDB lineage: Bacteria > Bacteroidota > Bacteroidia > Bacteroidales > JAGLSB01. The sequence goes on from JAGLSB010000562.1 coordinate 18, forward strand.
ATACTGCTTATTTCTGTAACTTCAAGATCAGAAAAAATCTCCTGAACCTGGTCTCTTGCATTTTTTATCCTGCCATCGTGGCAAACACAGCCCAGTGCCTCAATCTTATTGATTTTACCTTCCATTCCTAAAAGTTTCTGCAAGTCTTCAAGATGGAATGATACTCCCTGATCCATTATTCCTCTACCCTCTTCCATTCTTTTGTCCACTATAAAACTATAGGGTTTCCCATCTGCACCCTCAATGATAAAAGCTTCTCCTGTCTTAACATTCTTTGCTACCAGAGCACCCAACTGCACGGTTCCTTTTTTCACATCAAATCCCATGGTTTCTTGCTCAGAGAGATATATCTGTTGAGCTTCATCTTTGTAACCAAATAATACTATCTGGTGAACAGATCCGTTGGCGTCTTTCCACTCCGGATATTTTAACTGTAAGATACCTGTCAGATGTCTTACCGCATCAAAGGTTTTTGAATTAGCAAGAACATCCACATAAATATCAGGAAAGGTTTCGGTATTGTTAATTGAGTAGAAGTCTATCAGATTTGTTCCTTTTGGAAAGATGTAGAGGTTTAGCCCCTGCTCACGCATGATCTTCCTGGTCTCATTTTCACTGGCTTTGCTTAATGTATATATCGCAACTGAAACTGAACTTGCAACAATAACAGTTAAAAGTATAACCATGGAACTGATCCTTCTAAAAAGAAGCTCTTTAATAACCAATCTCAATGAACTCATGATACTTGATTCTTATGTTTTCTGTTAATAAAAAAGGTTAACAAAACAACCAATAAAATGATGAAAATGCCAGTTACAAAAAAGGAAATTTTCAGTGAATGATCCTCTTTCATTACAAGTTTCTCAGGCTCAATGCATGTATAACCAGTTTTCTGATCAATTAGCCATTTTGGTAATGGACGCTCATTCAAGGAGTCATATGTAAGGGTATCGGTTTGCATTTAGTAGCCAAGCATCGGATTGTCGTCAATAATTTTATTAACAAGTGCCGTTTGAGGATTCTCCCAATTATCTGTAAAAAGAATATCTGTTCCGGGAAGATTGTCTTTAATAAGGCAGCTGCATTCTGCAGTAAAATAATCGAGCATCAGATTGATATTTTCTTCAGAAATACCCTTACCCAGAAGTGGCTCAAGTGCCTTAAACCGGCCAAAAACACCAAACAACATAGGCTCCTGAATATCAACGAGGTCATCTTCAATATTCAGTAAGAGGGAGGCAAAATGATGCTCATCCTTGCTGTTCCTGCTTAATTCAACCACCGTAATTATATTACCGAAAGGAGAGGATGCAATCACATTGTGCAATGCATTTAGACCTTTTTCATCTTTATCATCATTATCCGTTTTCAGATAAAGCATAACACAAAGCTTTCCTGCCATAAGTTCGGCAGCAATTTTCTTCCGCAAAGGTGAACTGGTTAGGCCTTTCAGTTCTTCATTGGTCATATACTTTGAAAAGAAACGGTCTTTATAATACAATTCGTAATATGGTTTAGCTATTTCTTGCCTTTTAACCGTTCTAAAATTAATATTGGCAGTGCTAATTCTTTCAGCTAATTTCTGGTTTTGATTTTTTATTGATTCACTTAATGGTTTGTTGTGAAAATATACCAGGGTATACTGACTTGGCAGACCATTAAGCAATATCCATTCTGAAACCCGTGTAGTACAGGCCATACTTATCAATCCTGCCAGCAAAATTAGCGCAAAATATTTTCTGTTCATTTTCACTGGTTTTGAGTTAAGGGGCTGCTTTCCCTTATAAGTTCGATCCCGGAAAGCATGGTATTTCCCTTTCTTGGGATCATGTCAATAGTTAATGTTCTTCCTGCTTTGATGCCAGGAAATGATTTAACCAGCTCCTTATCTTCACTACCTGCTTCGCCAATAATATCGAAGTTTTCCAATACTTTCATATCCTGAATACTTACATCAAAAACTCTTTCTCCTTTTTTCATCTTTTCAGGTTCAGAGAAATAGAGATTTACGCTGTAAAATGCATCCTCAACTGTTGGTTCTTTTGATAGAGTAATCTCCAATGACCGTATTCCTCCAATAGAGCTTGCACTTATCCAGGGTGTATTCTCCGAATTTATGGAGATTGGCTCTTTCCTTATCTCGTAATAATTGACTGTGTCTATCTTTACAGGAATTCCAGTGGATTCGCCGGCTACATTCGGAAATTCAAGCCAGAGTGTACTTTGATCAGAAGTCCTGTCACCAGGGGCATTCAGGTTCAGTCCCAATTGCTTAATCTGTGTACCGTTCCATTTGTAATTACTATTTCCCCAGTATGTCATCCAGGGCATATTTACCAGGGCAAGTGATGTTTGATTTTGATAGGCACATTGACATGTACGTGTATAATCCGGCGAATTAAGTACGCCATTAGCGACAATCAGATTAGCCGTACAACCGGATTTAAAACCTCCAAGGCTAGCCGTTCCCTCAGATGCATTGAGGTTGACAAATCCGGCAGAGGCAGACCTGAATGTCAACAGATGTTCGCTTGCAACAATATATCCGCAACCATATTCCCGTTTGAAATTCCATTTTAAATCTTCCCCTGTAATTAAATCCTTTTCATAAAGCTCTTCTCCAGTCAACAATGAAAATCCTTCTTCGCTGGTATAAATCTTATCACCTGAAATGATTGGAGGATTTGAATAATATACTGGCTTATCCCAAAGGATTTCATTTGATTTGAGGTTATATACGATCATCCTTTTCCCTTCTTCTCCGGTTAACATATCTCGCGATGGCCTGTTTGCCTGTATAAGTAATTGATATTCTGAGGAGTACCCAAGCCATGATCCGAAGATATTACTTGTTTCCTCATGTAATTTCTCTCCTGTCTTAATATTCAGATAGAGCATTCTTGATCCTGAAGGTTGACTCTCACCTCTTCTTTTAAGTTTTGTTTCGAGATTCTGAGGTAATTTGTCCAAACAGAAAAGTTTACCATCACCTGCTATAACTGCGTTATGGATGAAGCCGTGGTTGGCTTTAATATTCCACAATTCATCGCCAGTAAATCGATCCATGATGATAAGCTCTTTGCTGGCTGTAATGTCGAAATTATTAAACTTCTGTTTCTTAGATTCTTCTAGTGTATCTGGATTGTAAAATTTACTGAAATTATTTCCGAGAATTAATAAACTGTCATATACACCTATGTAGCCAAGTTTCTCTGTATTTACATCCCCAGTTGAAATTGATTTTACCAGTTCTCCAGTTTTTATATCGAGTAAATGGCAATTGGTACCTTCAATTACATAAACATATTCTTTGGTAGCAATATAATTAGTACCTCTGGCGTTTGCCCCTGGTAAGTGTACCTGATTGTATTTCGTGTCAAGGGGATTTTCTTCATCATAAGTTTCGTCATAGTATACCAACCAGGTGTCTTCATCAAGATTCTCAAATTCCTTTTGCCAGATCATTCTGCCGGTATAGACATCACGAGCTGTAATGCTATTAATTCCCTGGATAATAAGCCTGCCGTCTATTACCTGTTCAGAAGGCCCGTGGCCATGTCGGGGTAGCACATCCATATTTGAATTGCCACCGAACCATAAAATTCCCAGAGGAGCTTTTACAATTTCATCGTCAGATTTAACTGTATTAGCGATATCTCCATAATTATGGGTCCAGTCAGAAGCTCCTTCGAGTGCCCCGGTTCTGGAAATTAAGACATGTCTCCAACTTTTACTGAGTTGAGCTCCATACAGATCAAGATCGGCTACTGTGTTCATTAATGAACCTTTTGCCTTGCCTCTGGCTTTTACCCAAATCTTTCCATCGTAGGGTCTGGTAGATTCAAAAATAGCATTCAGAAGGTCTGGATCATTATCCTTTAAATATGAAGGATCAGTGATAACCGTAAGTGATGAAAAATATTTAGGCAGGAATGAAGCCGTTTCATCAAAATTCTGAAAACTTAAACGATCTGCCTTGACACCAAGGTCATCAAAATATTCCCTGAGGTAAGAAATTCTCTCTGGATCATCGTCGAAAGCAATCAAAGATAAAGATGTTTTAGAAACCAGTTTCTTCAGCAATCGAATATTTTGTGTACCTAAAACTACCCCATAGCCACTTGTAATATCTGTTTTTCTAATTATTCTTTTTCCAAATAAAGATAGGCATGCGATCTTTGAATCGGGTTGTTTCTGAAGTGAAACTTCCGAAACTGGAGTATCCCCAAAAACCAATATTTCTCCATCACCTGTAACAGCAATGAGCTTTCCATTTGAAGCAACCAGTCTTTCTATCGGTTCTTCAGTTTTGTGGGTCCACAATTCCTGTGGTTCATTATCTACAATTTTAATTGCCGTAATACCACTGCTGTCAGCAGCATAAAGACAATCGCCAGCTTTTATTAGGTCATTGGTAGCAGAAACATTCGAGTCCCATAATTTATTAAGATTTTTTTCTACATCCAATTCTGATGCTTCTACTTTTGTTCCTGAGAAATATATGGTATTCCCGTCGAGAACAGGATATTCACCCGCATCCTCTAATAGTGGTAATCCGGTTTGTGAATCATACATATATGTCACTCGCTCTCTATGGTGATTAAAAAATACCTCGTCATTCCCGCATGAGAATGCACCACCAGTTTTTCCACTTGCTGAAAGGTGATAATATAGTTGCTCCCCTGTCTTCAGATCAAAGGCTGCAGGAACTGAACGTCCTCCGGCGACAAGTAATCTGTCTCCACTAATAGCAAAACTTCCCTGTGGAGCAACATCTGCAAATGCAGGGGATCTATGTGGTTGAAGGATATAGTTGCTTCCGGTACCTTCATTCTTCCAGACTATCTCACCAGTTTCTGCATTTATAGCATAAATAAAAGTTCCCATCATTGGAAAAATACTGGCTGCAGTATATATTATATCATCTTTAATTACTATACCACCCCGGGCGGGCCACATGGATATCAGTCGCTTATTCCCAAGTAATTTATTAGGCGCTGGTGCCAGGGATAGTTTCCATGTAAGAGATCCATTATCCGCATTTAAACAATAAAGATTTCCATCATCACTTGTAAAATATATATTACCATTATTTGCAGCCAGTGGCATTCTTACAGGACCATCTGTATAATATTGCCATAATTCTTTTCCAGAATTAATATCCAGAGCAATGACCTTATCCTGATCATTGAACCCCAGGAATATCTTATTATCTGCAACAATAGGTTCAAATAACCTGTCAAACTGCATAAGATTTTGATTAAGAGGGTCATCCCATACCGGAATCCTTGGGGAATACTGTACTTGCCACTGCAAATGTAAATTATCTGCCAGTTGCTCAGGTGTAGAAGCAGAGCGCCCATGATCAAACCTCCACATGGACCAATCGTGAAATTGTGCTTCTGATTGTAAAGCAACCAGACACAGGATAAGACTAATAAATACTCTCATGATAAATTGGGTTAATTAGAACTTTTGTGGTAAATTAATTATTGTAATTTCTAAGTCAAATATACAAATACAAACGTAGTTCACAAGCTCCCCTATGTGTGATTTTTGATTTCTTTAAGCGAAAAGATCTTATTTTAATTCATTAATATTTAGTTTTGCACAACTTATATATATGAATATGAACAAGCATTTAATTCGAATTTTATTAATATATTCGTTACTGATTATAACACATTCAGCAAATCTGGTCAGTGCTCAATCCCATCAACAGATTTTGAAAGGTCGAGTTGTAAATTCAAATACAAACAGTCCGGTTGCAGATGTAATAATTTTCATTGAAGGTACTGATATAAATACTACATCGGACACGGATGGAGCCTATGAAATAATCCTTCCATTGGATGAGGATTTCCAATTAAGAGCATCTCGCATAGGATATAAAGCATTAAGTAAACATATTGACACATCGCAGGATAGCTTGATTTATGTTGAACTGAAATTAGTAGAGGATCCGAAAGAAATTGGGCAGGTTA
>JAGLSB010000563.1 GCA_023135955.1 Bacteroidales bacterium
CAATTCGTTAAATCCGTGCAATTCGATGACAAAATATAATCCTCCAAATACCTTGAAGAAAGGTTATATCATCGAATTAAACGAATTACACGAAAAAAAAGCAACAAATCAATTCGTTAAATCCGCGCAATTCGATGACCAAAAACAATCATCAAATACCTTGAAGAAAGGTTATATCATCTGATTAAACGAATTACACGAAAAAAAAGCAACAAATCAATTCGTTAAATCCGTGCAATTCGATGACAAAAAATAATCATCAAATACCTTGAAGAAAGATTTTATCATCGAATTAAACGAATTACACGAAAAGGAAAGAAAAAACAATTTTATAAATTTGTGTAATTCGATGACAAAGATTCAATTCGCCAGGTTCGATTATGAAAAAAAATATTTTTGCAATAAAACAATACTTGAAATTAATATCTCAAACACCATAGCCTAAACATAGGGTTTTAAAAAGCATAATGAATAAAACAAATCCATTCAAATTTGGGAATATTGTCTCAGGAGACTTTTTTTACAACAGAGAGGATGAGTTATTACGAATAAAGCAAACACTTGCCGGTGGGAATAACGTTACTTTATATGCTCCCAGACGTTACGGAAAATCATCACTTGTAAATAAAGCTTTAAATGAGCTTGAAAAAGAAGGGTTTACTACAATTTATTTAGATATTATGAGTGTTTATTCTCGTGATACATTTATAAAAAACTATACCAGGGCTATTGCTAATAAGGAAATATCTTCAATAGAAAAAACAGTTCTGAAGATTGCAAAGTTTATTTCCGGTATAGTTCCTTCTGTGTCTTTCGATAGTTTTGGAATGCCAACTTTCTCGATTTCGTGGATTGAGGGAAAGGACAAAGAACAAACATTGCTTGATGTTATTAATTTGCCGGAGAAACTTTCAAGCAATAAGGATAAGTGGATTATAGCATTTGATGAGTTTCAGGAAATTACAAAATTAAATGGTGAGAATTTCGAAAAGCTATTAAGAAGCGGTATTCAACATCATCAAAATGTTACTTACCTTTTTCTGGGAAGTAAAACGCATATGCTAAAAGATATGTTTAGTAATAAAAACAGAGCTTTTTATAATGCTGCAACTGTAATGAGTATTAATACAATTGAAGAAAGCAAATCTGTAGAATATTTAGTTAGCAGGTTTAAACGCTCAGATATTAAGATAGATTCTGATGCAGCAATGTATCTTTTACAAACTGTCGCAAACATACCTTATTATATACAATATATAGCATTCGAAATTTGGCAATATATTATACTAAGTGATAAACATAGAGTAACAAAAGATAATATTGATGAGGCTTTTGAAAGAGTGTTGAAATTAAAGTCAGATTATTATTGGGAGTTAACAAATAAACACACAGCTTATCGAAAAAAAGTCCTTTACGCCTTAAGTCATTCGGTATCTGAATTATTCTCAAAGAAAACTGCTACGGATTTCGATCTTGGGGCGGTCTCCAGCACCCAAAAAGCAATAGATGTTTTTATCAATGAAGGAATTATAGAACGTAACCAATCTAAATACGAATTTTCGGATCCAATGTATAAAAGGTTTGTTAATAGCCACTTATAATTATACCATTTAGCGTAACGCCATTTGGTATAATGTTACCAGGAAAAGAAAAAACAATTCGATAAATCCGTGTAATTCGATGACAAAAAACATTCATTCTAATACGTTGAAAGAAAATGTTATCATCGAATTAAACGAATTATACGAAAAAGAAAGAAAAAACATAAGTAGAACAGAAAACAGAGAACAGAAGTCAGAAGTCAGAGAACACGACCTCTGACCTCCGACCTCCGACCTCCGACCTCTAAATAAAAGAATACAGATAAAAACAACAGGTCAAATGATAAGATTGTTCTTACCAAAACCTTGTGAAAAGTAAATGATACCTAAAAATCTTCAAAATATAATTTTACAAGGTGAAAGTCTTAGGGTTGAATTTAAGAAAGCTACAACCAGATTGCCTGGCAATTTGTTTGAGACAGTATGTGCTTTTTTGAATAAAAGTGGAGGTGAGATTATTCTTGGAGTTGATGATGAAAAAAATGTTGTGGGTGTAGATGAAAATGCCGTTGAACAAATGGTAAAGGAAATTGTAAATCTGAGTAGCAATCCTCAAAAATTATTTCCAGCATTTTTATTGGAACCTCATGTTGTTGAGTATAGTGGGGTAAAATTGATTTATATATTTGTTCCTGTTTCATCTCAGGTGCATAAAACGGCAAATAAAATTTACGATCGAAGTGTAGATGGTGATTTTGTGCTTAATTCTGATGCGCAAATAAAGCAGTTGTATTCAAGAAAATCTACAGAGTATTCAGAAAACAAGATTTATTCTTTCCTTTTTGAGAGTGATTTTACTGACGGAATTGTTGAAAGAGTACGTAAGATTATTAGAATCTACAGGCCTAGTCATCCTTGGAATGAGCTTTCGAATATGGAGTTCTATAAAACTGCCGGATTATATCGTAAGGATTTCGCTTCAGGTGAAGAAGGTTTTACCATGTCAGCACTTTTGCTTTTTGGAAAGCCCGAAACTATTTCGAGCGCCATACCACATTACAAAGTTGATGCTCTTCTAAGAGTAGAAAATCTTGATCGGTATGATGATAGGGTAAATATAAGATGTAATTTAGTAGAAGCATACGATAAGTTAATGGAGTTTGTAAATAAGCATCTTCCGGATAAATTTTATTTGCAAGGGGATCAGCGTATTTCTCTACGTGAGAAAATATTTAGAGAAGTTGTTGCAAATATATTGATTCATCGTGAATACACTAATGCTTTTCCTACAAGTTTTATTATTTATAAGGATAAAGTGCTAACTAAAAATGCTAATAAGCCTCATCATTGGGGAGAACTGACACCGGGAAATTTTGAACCATTCCCAAAGAATCCGCATATTGCCCAGATTTTCACCCAAATGGGACGCTCTGAAGAACTTGGTACTGGTATAAAAAATGTTTTTAGATATAATAAGATATATTCAGATACAGACAGAAATGATTTTGTTGAGGATGATGTTTTTATCACAGCAATTCCTTTAAAAGCATTAAAAGAAATGAATGTCCCTTTAAATGTCCCTTTAAATGTCCCTTTAAATGAAAGGCAGAATGAAGTGTTAGGGCAAATTCAGACTAAGGTAAAAATTACTCAGGTTGAATTGGCTGGTATATTTAATGTTACGACAAAAACCATTAAACGAGATTTAGAATATTTGCAGAATGAAGGTGTAATTAAGCGTATGGGAAGTAGAAAAACAGGATATTGGAAGATAATAAAAGATGAGTTTTGATACAGAAAACAGAGGACAGAAGTCGGAGAACAGAGAACAGAGAACAGAGGTCAGAGAACAGAAGTCAGAAGTCAGAGAACACGACCTCTGACCTCCGACCTCTGA
>JAGLSB010000564.1 GCA_023135955.1 Bacteroidales bacterium
GATTCTCTAATAATGCCCCTTACAACCAATATTGAAGAACTCACCAATTCTTCATTAAGAGTTACTACATCCTTTCCAAATATGCTTGATCCAGAAAATCCAACAGCCATACGATTGGCTTTTAAGCCAGAATGATGCAGTCAATTCTGACATTATTTTTATTATTAGTCTATTTCAATACAAGTGCAACGGATAATTCAGCTTTCGTTTATGGAAAAATTTTTAATGTTGAAAACAATGATCCTCTTGCTGGTGCAAATATTATTTATGGAAATAATCAAGGTTCCATAAGTGATAATCAAGGTAATTATAGTTTAAATCTTAGTACAGGACAAGTGAGAATCACTTACCAGTATGTAGGATATATCTCAGAAACAAAAATTATAAACTTAAATTCTGGTGATACACTTTTATTAAATATTGGACTCATTCCATCATTGAATGAAATTGATCAGATAGTTGTTAGTGCAAATAAAGTTGAACAAAAGTTATCAGATCTAACTGTGTCCATGACACTTATCAAACCATATTCCCCTGGAAATAATCATATTTCTGATCCACAGGAACTAATTAATAAGACACCTGGTATTGAAGTTCTTGACGGACAAGCTTCAATTCGTGGTGGTAGTGGTTTCAGCTACGGAGCTGGAAGTAGGGTAATGGCTCTTATCGATGGTCTACCTGTTATATCCGCTGATGCTGGAAATATTAAATGGCAGTTTTTGCCTCTCGAGAATTTGTCGCAGGTGGAGATTATTAAAGGCGCTTCTTCAGTTCTATATGGTTCTTCAGCATTGAATGGAATAATTAATTTCAGGACTGCTGAGGCGGGGAATGAGCCAAGAACAAAGTTTTTTGTCGAGAACGGATTTTTTAATCAACCTTCCAACAAAGAATGGAAATGGTGGGATTCACCCAGAGTTTTTACAAATGCCTCACTTTCACATCTACAGAAATTCGGGAATACTGATATTGGGGTAGCAAGTAGTGTTGTTTTTGATAATGGTTACAGAAGATTAAATGATGAAAAACTGGGGCGTTTTAGTATTCGCTTGAAACATAAGAGTCAAAAAGTTAAAGGATTAAAATATGGTATAAATTTGAATAGTGGAGTCACCCACAAAACCGACTTTATCCTCTGGGAAAATGCAAATACCGGCGCTCTAAAACAGAGTGAATCTACCGCCACAGAATTACACGGGTCATTTTTTGCAATAGACCCTTTTGTTAACTACAGGAAAAATGAACAGATAAATCATGATTTACGAATGCGTATTCAATCTACTTCAAACAAATTTCCTGAGGGCGAACAAACTAATAGTGAGGCAATTTCATATTATTCCGAATATCAATATCAACGCAAACTTTTCAATTTTGCGATGCTGAACTTTGGATTGTCGGAGAATTTCAGTAAGGTTTTTTCAAATTTTTATGGTGATCACGACAATATTAATGTTGCTGGTTTTACACAGATAGATGTGGAAGCCAAAGAAAGAATCAAGCTTGTAGCTGGAGTTAGGCTAGAGCAAAATATCCTTGATGGGAATCCCGATCAGCTAGTCCCAATATTCAGGACAGGCATAAATTATAAATTAGCAGATTATACATTTTTAAGAGCTTCTTTTGGACAAGGATATCGTTATCCTTCCATCGCAGAGAAATTCGCTTCAACAAGCCTTGGATCGGTAAAAATATATCCCAATCCAGATATCCAACCTGAATCTGGATGGAATTCAGAGATAGGTATTAAACAAGGATTGTTAATTGGCAATCTCAATGGTATGGTAGATCTGGCAGCTTTTTATTCCCAAAATAAGAGTATGATTGAATATGTTTTCGGTCTGTATACTGATCCCAGAACAGGAATTTTTGATTTTGGCTTTCAGGCGTGGAATAATGAACATTCAAGTGTGTATGGAACCGAGCTGGAATTCCAACTGAATCATTCCATGGGTATTTTGAATAACAGTTTCAATGGAGGATATATGTTTATGTATCCGGTTGAATATGGAAGTAATATTAATGAGAATGCAACTAATTATTTAAAGTACAGGAGGAAGCACTCTGCTAATTTGGGTTGGAATGTAAGGATAAGAAAATTTGATGTAGGATTAAATCTTTTTGCTAAATCCAGAATTCTTAAAATCGATAATGTTTTTGTCAGTGAATCAACCCGAGAGAATATCTTACCCGGATTTTACGAATATTGGCTAGCTAATAATAAAGGATATTTTCTCTCTGATGTTATTTTAGGGTTCAGGAAATCTGAAGGCTTCAAGCTATCGCTTGCCATTAAGAATCTATTCAATACCGAGTATATGGGTCGCCCGGGAGATATTATGCCACACAGGAATTTAAGTCTTAGGTTAAATGGTATATTTTGAGTAAAAGTTTTATTAATCGACATAATTACATGCTCCCAATTATCCTCTCCTGAATTCTGCCATCCGTTTTTACAATAGCCATAGAAAAATATTCATTTTTTATTCAGGGATAGGAATTTTTTCAAACTTAAGCCCTGTCATTCCTTCATAAATCTCTGCTGTTTCAAGCATCTCATCATCATCGTCTTCGTAATACCAGTTTACAAAAAATTCCTTTTCACCTTCATCCAGCCTTTTACAACGCTTTAATATGTCGAGAATGCATTTAGATGAACTTGTGTTGAAATGCTCTAAATTTATGTTAAGGGTGGTTTTGGGTGCAGGATTAGCTACGTAATCTTCTAACCAGCTCATTATAGGTTGATATAATTCACTTGAATTTTCGGGGTTGGACCTACCGGAAATTTCAATTACTCCACTTTCTCCATTTACCTTTATGGTTGGAGTTTTTGGACTGCCTTCATTAAGAATCTTTTCCAATTTGATAATATTTATAGATTAATATTAAGGTTATTCAATTTCAACAAATATTCTTTTTATGTATTTAAGATACTTTTTCGAGTCGTATAAAAACT
>JAGLSB010000565.1 GCA_023135955.1 Bacteroidales bacterium
AGTTACTTATCCTCATTAAAGTTTTTAAGAATTGAATTAAAAGTAATTATTTCATTGGTGTTTGGGGGCGATAAAATTTTAATAGACCTCGGAGGTTTATAGACCTCCGAGGTCTAAAATAAAAATTATTTTAACAAAGCCCATTACCCAGGCATGTTTTAAAGCAAGAACTTCCCCTGGCAATAAATTACCCCGAGGCAGAGCCATTGAGGTATTAAAAGGAGTTTGCTCTGCAAACATATTTATTTCCGACCCAGAGGATCGGGGAATTAAACCACTTTAGATTAGAAACACAAAACCAAACACATTTCTTCAAAAAAGCCGAAACCAGCTCACATCAAAATTGTATACACATAAACGCCTCAAAAACACATAAATAGAGTCTTAGAAAACGATCTCTTGTAAAATATGTATATAATTTCTCATAAGAAAACTCATACAAAACTTGACATGGGTATACAGGCATCGTACATTTGAATAGAAAATGTACAATAGTATGCAAGATGTAAACGAAAAATATCTGGATATTGTTAAAGCTGGGAAGGATCTATTCTGGAAGTTTGGATTGAAGAAAGTCAGTGTGGAAGAAATTTGTGAGAAGGCCAAGGTGAGCAGGGCAACATTCTATAAATATTTTAAAAATAAGGAGAAGCTTGCGGTTTATATTCTTAAATCAGTGATAGATGATGGGATCAAGGATTATCAGGATATTATGGCTAATGAAATCGATTTTGAACAGAAAGTCGAGAAAACTATTTTATTTAAAATCGATCGTGCAAAGGATATATCGCAGGTATTTTTGAATGATTTATATAAGGGAGAATTTCCAGAGCTGACGGAGTATTTTGCCCGGGTAACTTCAGATAATATTCAGATGATTAAAAATGATTATCGGATGGCGCAATCTGAAGGATATATTCGAAGTGACATCAAAATTGATTTCATCATGTATTATATTAATAAGATGTATGAAATGTCGACAGATGAGAAACTTTGTTCACTTTATTTGAATCCAGCCGAAATGATTGCTGAAATGATGAGATTTTTCTTTTACGGGATATTATCAAGGGATAAGTAGTATATGATTCCTGACAGGTTCTGGTTTTATTATTGAAAAAAGAATGAAGAAAATAGTCTTAATATTATTGTGTTTTGTGTTAATTACTTCGAATTTATTTTCGCAGGAGAATTCTGTTTCTGCTACTATTGAGGGTCAGGCAATTGGCTGGACAAATTTAAATTTTGCTAATGATTTTGCCAGTCAGTGGGGAGGGAGATATATACCGGAATTGTCGCTGGAATACAATAGAAATAATGACTGGAAAATTGATGGTGAATTTTCAGCAAACGCTTATGGGGTTAAAACTTATCAGAATGAAAACTGGACAGGTGATAGCGATTTAAAACCTTATCGCTCATGGATCAGGTTTAGCAATGAGCAATTTGAATTACGGGCCGGTCTGCAAAAGATAAATTTTGGATCGGCAAATATGTTAAGGCCTTTAATGTGGTTTGACAAGATGGATCCCCGAGATCCCTTAGGACTTACCGATGGGGTAAACGCCTTATTAGCACGTTATTATTTTTTGAATAATGCCAATGTTTGGCTTTGGGCTTTATATGGAAATGAAGATCCGCGGGGCTGGGATATGTTACCATCAAATAAAAGAATCCCGGAAATGGGAGGCCGGATTCAGCTTCCATTATTCAACGGGGAATTTGGGATTACTTATCATCATCGTACAATAGGAGGTGATTCGGTTAGCCTGTCAAACGGGAGCTCAATGTATTTTTCCGAAGAATTTCCACAAACAAAAATCGGACTTGATGGCAGATGGGATATAGGGCCCGGTATTATGTTTGAGTATGCCATGAAATCAAATTCAATTACTGAAAATAATTTATATAGCTACGAAAATCAACTTACATTAGGTATCGACTATACCTTTGGAATAGGGAATGGTCTTACCACAATGTTAGAACATTTCTCATGGGCAGGAAGTCGGGATGAAATATTTAATACTACAGATCATTTTCAGTTTACCGCTTTAAATATGACTTATCCAATTGGGATGATGGATAACTTATCTGCAATAATTTATTATTCCTGGGGAGATGAGTCGTGGTACAGATTTGTGAATTGGGGTCGTCAATATGATAAAATTAGTTTATATTTAATGGCCTATTGGAATCCGGACAAATTCAATATAATGCCAAATGCAGATAATACCAATTTATTTTCAGGACAAGGATTTCAATTAATGTTAACATATAATCATTAGTAAATAAAGAATAAGGGTATTATGGTAGATATTACCCAACAGAAACATGTAAACTAAAATTTTACAAAAAATGGAAACACAAAATCAAATCTCCATCAACAAGTTATCAAAACATTTTCCTGTTGGTGGAGGTAAGTTCACCGCACTCAAAGAAATAGACCTGAGTTTTGGTGAAGGCGAATTTGCAGGACTGGTTGGCCCTAGCGGATCAGGCAAAACAACTTTGCTGAATATTGTTGGGTCGCTGGATACTCCTTCAGAAGGAGAGGCTGTTGTTCTGGGAAGAGCTATCAGTAAGCTTAGTATAAAAGAGTCAGCAAAATTACGAAAGGAAGACCTGGGATTTATATTTCAATCCTATAATCTACTTCCTGTTTATACCGTTTTTGAGAATGTTGAATTTCCCTTATTATTACTAAAAATGACTTCAGCAGAACGAAAAAAAGCGGTTATGGAAGCTTTGGAATGGGTAGGATTAGTACCAAAAATAAAATCCAAACCCCCACAACTTTCTGGTGGTGAATCGCAGAGGGTGGCAATTGCCAGAGCTATGGTAAAAAAGCCACGACTGGTACTTGCAGACGAACCAACTGCGAACCTTGATGCTGAAAACTCTCATCATATCCTTGAAACCATGGTAAAATTGAATGAGGATTTAAAAACTTCATTTCTTTTTGCAACACATGACGACAAGGTTATTAAATATCTGAAACGGAAAATTAGTCTTTCAGATGGTATGGTAGTTAAGGATGAATATATATCTAATTAGGAGGACAAATCATGCTTGCTTTTAAATTAGCTTATAGAAATTTGCTTGGGGCAGGTTTGCGAACCTGGCTCAATGTAATTATTCTGTCACTTGCTTTTGTGATGATTATCTGGCATAAGGGCTTGCTCGACGGATGGGATCGCCAGGCCAAGGTAGATTCTATTGCCTGGGAATACGGTGGCGGTCAATACTGGCACAAGGAATATGATCCATTCGATCCATTTACTCTTACTGAAAGTCATGGTGTGTTGAATAATGATCAGGTAACAATGGTAGAAAACAGGAAGCTTGCCCCTGTTCTTATCACTCAGGGCACTATCTATCCAAATGGTAGAATGCGGA
>JAGLSB010000566.1 GCA_023135955.1 Bacteroidales bacterium
GTATTTAACCACGAAGGTGAACTATGCTTTTTGCAAGTTGGAAAACTACGAGTCAGGTATGGTAAACTTCTGAAATGTATTATTCCCGGCAATAAGAATGTACTGCTACAAGATGCTTTTAGATTCAGACAAAAATCAGTACAGTATAAAAAACTGGAGATATATTATTACTCTCCGTTTCTTGACCTTTCAACAACAAATCCTGATAGTTTTTACGACTTCTTTTGTGACTACCACGGAAAAATTCAGTTAATAAATTACTTAGCCACAAAGGATAAAGTAAGTATTATTCCTGATGTAAATCACACACACTATCCTCAAGCGTTAGAAAATATTCTAAGTCTCACAAGTTCCCAACAAGTACTTTGGGCATACTTCCTTTTTAGACTCATAGGTCTAAAACTTCGTGTTAATATCGAAGTGGCCATGCTAACCCGATTTCTACTTATTGTAAATCGGACTGACCTCAATGAGTACAAAAATTCATATTTCTACAAGTTGGTTTCTAAAGCTCCTTATGTAAAAGAGGACAATAAATTATTGCCCGATTTGGAGACGATTCGGGTGTATTTTCAACAGAGTAATTTACCTACTGGCGACATTGAAAAAGAGATATTGAATTTGATAACAAATTGATGAAATTCATGTCAACTACCTTTTGCTACGCTTTATTACCATTTTGATTATCCGACGTTTTTAGCGAAAATCGTGTTTTAAGGTAAAAAGCCCATTTGTATAAATTGGATTACCAATGGGTTATGATTTATTTTGAAAGTATCGGACAGTCCGACGGCTAAAAGTGCCGAATTAATGGCTTAAACTTGTTCCAGAAATAGTTTCTCAAAAACGATGATTATGGATGAACAAAAAAGCTTCAATGGCGAAACGCTGAAAAATCTCGAACTGCTCAATAAACAGGTTTCAGAACTGATAACAGTGCAGCGTAAAGCAGTATCGGGTTACGATTATTTAAATGCTAATGAACTTGCTCAATTATTAGGGGAAAGCATAAAAACAATTTATGCAAGAGTACACAATAGGCAGATTCCTTTTTATAAGCCGGGTGGCAAGATTCTATTGTTTAAGTTGGAGGAAATACTGGACTGGATAAAATCAGGGCGACATTCTTCAATAGATGAACTCAAGCAAATTGTGTAGTTGATAATGATGATTCTATAATAGCATCCTAATTATTATGAAAGAAAAGAGAATTAACCTAGTAGATAGTAAACAGTTAATCAGGTTCTCCCTGATAAAATTGCTTTTACAAAAAAGAACCCATAAACAGAGCATTCCGGAAAGTGAGTTGAGTAAAAACCTGAATATCATTAAATAGAAATTATATGGCAACAATATATATCTGTGGGATTGACGCATCCTCCAACGATAAAAATGATTTTATTGATGCTGAGAAAATTAAAGCTAAGCTCAAAGCTATGAAATGTGCTGTGGTTAATCCTGCGGAAATGGCATTTGCACGAATGAGTTGGTCAGACACGCTTAATAACAGAGTTGAATTACTGAAAAACAGCCAAGCCATTTATGTACTTCCCAATTGGAAAGACAGTATAATGGCTCGCATTGAATTAACAGTTGCAATGGATATGAAGCTGCACACATTTTTTCATCCCGTTAGCAATAAAGAGATAAAAGATTTAATAACCACCCTTGATGATTAGCAATGGTTCAGGTGAAGTTGCGCAAGGGCAGCTTCACCTTTTTAAATTGAAAAACAATGGATGCAAATAAAGTAATAGAACATATTAACAGCGATATTCTAGGCGTTATCTCCAATTTTATTGAGCTAAAGAAATCAGGAGCAAACTTTATGGCTTGTTGTCCTTTTCATAACGAGAAAACCGCATCGTTAAGCGTTAATCCTGCAAAAAGCATTTTTA
>JAGLSB010000567.1 GCA_023135955.1 Bacteroidales bacterium
GCTCTATCTTCCTTTAATCGAAAAAACTCTCTAACTTCTATTGCAAGATTGATATCCAAGGAGTTATCATTTTCAGATATGTTCAACTTCAAACCGCTACCATTTTCAACAGGGTTGATGTCGTAAGCTGGTGACAATAACCAACCTCTTTCTCCTAAAATAAAGCCATGGTTTCTAAGATGATCATCTGTATTGCTAACACAGATACTAAACACAATCCTGCGCCATAGCTCCTCAAGATCCTGATCCACATTTGCCCCATTAGACATGATGAATTCAACTAGCTCAAGATAACTGGCTCCATCTGTATGATCCTGACCATCTTTATAGCCTAACATTGTAATTGCTGAAGCAAAGTGTATTCTCTCATCATTATCTGTCCTATCAAACCTTTTAGTTAAAAACGTATAATAATCAGAAGTAAACTTTTGGGCTTTTGATTCAGCCATGTTAATACCAGCGGTAATGGCCAACTCATAAGTGACAATTTCCCATCCCCCAATATCTCCTTGATCATTTCTACTCGGAAATTTTGCTATCCATAAGCTTCCATCTTTGTCTACAATACTTGCCTTTGGTCTCGCTCCACCCAAAGATGCTCCTGGAGCAACGAGCATACTTAGCCATTTAAAATAATCCGGATCATCAATTACATCCTCCTCTTCCAATCGCAGGCTAATTTGTTCTAATTCACGAATAGAGGTCCATGGAGGACTAGCCATCTCTCTATTGTCATTTAAAAATTGATCATCTTCAACTAATTTAAACCTGAGGGCTCCCATTCTGTGCTTATCATAAACGCCTAATAGATAGTCTGTTTCAAATAGATTTCGTTCGGATCTGTTTTCTTTTCGAGCCAATGCTGCCTCACGTCTTCTCATTAGAATCCGTCCCCACCGGTCTGGAGAAGAATCTAAAAATATTCCAAAATTCTCCTGGTCTTCATTTAGATAATGGAGACCTGAGTACAATTGTAAATTTGGGTCGAGCAGTTGTGAAGGCCCACTCTTTAACCAATTCTCATCATATTCGAAAGAAAATACTTCTTTTCCTTTCAATCTATCTGAATGCAGAACTCCAATTAACAAAGGATCATCCATTCCTTGCCAATGTGCATATACACTTATTGATCTCTTATTGACCTGCTTCGCCATTACAAATCCTTTCTTCTTGGAGCCCTTTTTCTTGTGCTAATTTCTGCATCTTGTAATTTTCTACCCAATTCATCATCCTTAGCAACAAGCAGGAAATCCTTCTCTAAACCCAGTACTTGCAATACAATCAAATATGAACCCATACTAGCCCCAGGAGAACCCTTCTCGATTGCTATTAAAGTTGGTCTGCTGATATTTGCTCGCTCAGCCACTTGTTCCGAGCTAAGCTTTCTTCTCAGTCGTGCAAGCTTAATATTCTCACCCATCCCGGTAAGAATCCTCTTTGTTTTAGGCAATATTACAATCTTCTTTTTTGACATAACGTAAATTATATTTTGCAAATATAGCCTTTTTTGTTAATTATATTTTACATTACTAGTATTTCTTTACACTTTGTTGATTTTATGATACAGGTTGAAGGAATTTAATTATATCCATTGATTGTTTATAAGAAGGTCTTTTTTAAACATCAAAATACTATTTAATTCGGGTCTTAGCAGATTCTAATTCTTTCTTCAAGAAATCTGCAGTGTATGACCCCTTTACTTTGGCAATTTTCTCGGGTGTTCCGGTAACAAGTACATCCCCTCCCATAACTCCACCTTCTTTACCCAAATCGATGATGTAATCGGCTGTTTTTATAACATCCATGTTGTGTTCGATCATGATAAGGGTATTTCCCTTATCTACCAATTTCCCAACTACGTTAAGTAATACTCTCACATCTTCAAAATGAAGTCCGGTTGTTGGTTCATCAAGGATATACATTGTTTTTCCTGTATCTTTTTTGGAAAGTTCTGCGGCAAGCTTTACCCGCTGCGACTCTCCACCGGAAAGGGTTGTGGATGGTTGACCCAAAGTAATATATCCGAGTCCGACTTCCTGAATCGTCTTAATCTTCCTTTTAATTGCTGGGATATTATGAAAAAATTCCAGCGCCTGATTGATGGTCATATTCAGGACTTCGTTAATATTTTTTCCTTTGTATTGGACTTCCAGTGTTTCTCTGTTATATCTTTTCCCATTGCAATCGCGACATTTTACATAAACATCGGGCAGAAAGTTCATTTCAATAGTCTCTACCCCTGCTCCTTTACATGTTTCACAACGACCTCCGGCAACATTAAAGGAAAACCGTCCGGGATTGTAAGCCCGTATTTTCGCTTCAGAAGTCAACACAAATAATTTCCTGATGTCGGAAAATACACCTGTATAAGTAGCCGGATTTGAACGTGGTGTTCTCCCCAGAGGAGACTGATCCACTTCTATGACTTTATCTATATTTTCCACACCCTTTATTTCCTTATACCTAAGAGCATCTTTATTGCTTTTATAAAAATGCTTACTCAATATGGGATGAAGAGTTTCGTTGACTAATGTTGACTTACCACTGCCGGAAACACCTGTTACACAAATAAAAACACCCAGGGGAAAATCGACTGTAACATTCTTCAGATTGTTACCTGAGCATCCTTTGAGAGTAATTTTAGCTCCATTACCAGGTCGTCTGGTTTCAGGGATATTAATTTGCTTTCTGTGATATAAATAATCGTTTGTTAATGTCGCTAAGGATTTAATCTTATCAGGTTTCCCTGCTGCAACTATCTCTCCTCCATGTCTACCAGCCAATGGGCCAAGATCTATTATATAATCGGCCGATTCTATCATGTCCCTATCGTGTTCAACCACGATAATAGAATTGCCATTATCGCGGAGCCTTTTTAGAGATTGAATTAATTTAAGATTATCTTTCTGATGTAATCCAATGCTAGGTTCGTCCAGAATATATAAAACGTTTACAAGCTGTGAACCAATTTGTGTGGCGAGACGTATTCTCTGGCTTTCTCCACCAGACAGGCTTCTTGAAGGACGACTTAAAGAAAGATAAGTTAAGCCGACATCTATCAGAAATCCTATACGATTACGAATTTCTTTTAATACATCTCTGGCAATCAGGTTTTGCTTATCACTTAGTCGGGATTCAATATTTTCAAACCATTTTGCTAAGTCAGAAATATCCATGATGGCAAGATCGGAAATACTTTTACCATCAATTTTGAAATGAAGTGCTTCCCTGCTTAAGCGTTCTCCATTACATTCATGACAAACAACCTTTTTTACAAATTGATTCGCCCATCTGTGCTCCGATACGCTGGACGAGTATCCATTCTGGTTTTGAACAAAGGCAACTACTCCATCAAAACTCAGAAAATAATTTGAAGATGTTCCAAGTGGGGTGTTGGCTAATTTCAAATTCTCATCGGTGCCGTATAATATCTTATCCAATGCCTCTGCACTTATTTTATTCACCGGAGTATCGAGCTTAAATCCAAATTTTCTCCCTAAAGCTTCCAGTTGCCAGAAAATTAAGGTGTTTCTGTAGGTCCCCAATGATTTTATTGCGCCTTTTTTTATTGAAAGTGAATCGTCAGGGATTATTTTCTTGATATCAATTTCTGATACAGTCCCTAATCCATTGCATTTTGGACATGCCCCTGCAGGTGAATTAAAAGAAAAACTGTGGGGTGCAGGCTCGTTATATGATATTCCGGTAGTAGGACACATTAACTGCCGGCTGAAAAAGCGAGGTTTATCATTATCTTTTTCAAGAATCATGCTTATTCCTTTGCCATGATGCATTGAAGTTTCTAATGATTTTTTCAACCCTTTTCTATCTGCGTGATCTACATAAAATTTATCAATAAGTATTTCGATATTATGAGTTTTATATCTATCAAGTCTTAATCCTGCTCTTAACTCGATAAATTTACCATTAACTCTGGCTGAAATAAAACCTTTCTTCCTGATACTTTCCAGCAACTCTTTATAATGGCCTTTCCTTCCTTTTACAACCGGAGCAAGTAAATAAATTGCTTTCCCGGAATATGACTCAAGAATAAGATCTATTATCTGGTCGTCGGTATATTTTACCATTTTCTCTCCCGTCTTCCACGAATATGCATCTGATCCACGTGCATAAAGCAATCTTAAAAAGTCGTAGATTTCTGTGATGGTTCCAACTGTAGATCTTGGATTTTTATTGGTCGTTTTTTGTTCAATTGAAATAACCGGACTAAGACCTGTAATCTTATCCACATCGGGCCTTTCCATGGTTCCCAGGAATTGACGTGCGTATGCCGACATTGTTTCAATATACCTCCTTTGACCTTCAGCATATATAGTATCAAAAGCAAGTGATGACTTACCGCTTCCGCTTAGTCCTGTAATAACAGTCAGAGTATTCCTGGGAATACTTACGTCAATATTCTTCAGGTTATGAACCCGGGCACCGAGAACATTAATAATTTTATTAGACCTATCTACAGATTGTCTGGAATTCATTTTCAATTTGCTACTTCCGGATTTTGAGTATTAAATTCAGCACGGGTCGGATCGAAATATCCTTTCCGGGGTATTTTAACAAAATAACTCTTGTTCTTTGGGTTGCTAAGACTTGATTCTCGCAACCATGGATTCATTCTCTTAAGCGTTTTATAAGTAATGTGGTATCGCTTTGCAAATTCTGCCAGTTTATCCACTTTCCCATCTATGGTAACTTCGAAAGAAGGAATCTCATGATACAGGTCATTTTTGCCTATATAAAAACCATAATCACCCGGAGATGAAATGATAAGCTTAATTGCCAGAATTCTAAATAAATAGCGTGAAGTTTCCTCAGTAAAAAGCAGATCAAAATAATCAGAATCTAATTGCCGGGCAATCTGCCGATCCACTCCCCTTCTCCCTGCATTGTATGAAGCAGCAGCAAGGGTCCATGAATTATATTTCTTATATGAATCCAGAATATATTTACAAGCAGCCTCTGTTGATTTCTCGAGATGATATCTTTCATCAACTTCACTATTTACCTCCAGACCGTATTCCATTGCCGTTCCTTTTAACAATTGCCAGAATCCCACAGCATGAGCAGGAGAAACTACATTCATTAATCCACTTTCTGCGACAGCCAGATATTTGAAATCGTCTGGAATATTGTATTTCTTAAGTATTTTTTCAATCGTAGGAAAATACCGGTTGGCACGTTTCAGGAAGAGTAAGGTCTGAGATTGCCAATATGTATTAACAAGAATTTCTCTATCGAGGGCCTCACTAATATCTATCTGATCAACAGGAACTTTTTCCCCTGCAAACTCTATTGCTTCAGGTATTTCAACAGGAAAAATTGCGTAGGATTTTTTTGGCTCTGTCAATGGTCTATCCTCATCTTTACTTACGGATCTCAACGGATTCAAGGTCAGTAAGATACCGGGCACTAAAATGATTAAAAATATAACTCCCGGATATTTATATTTATTTCTAATAGTGTTACTCATGTGTCAATACTTTATTCATAGTTGGAGGAAGCAGTTCTCAACTTAGGGCCTCTGCAAATGCTTCACTGATAAGCCTATGGTTAATCGATTCAAATTATAAACCTTTTCAAATTCCATAACTGTGAAAAGAATCTGCAAAAATAACGAAATTCAATGAGAAATTGTTTGATTTGGGTAAGTAAATGAAGGGGTGCTGGGTGCTGGGTGCTGGTTACTACTATATAACATGA
>JAGLSB010000568.1 GCA_023135955.1 Bacteroidales bacterium
ATTTAAATCAAAAGATAATAAAGGTCTTCCGGCAATAAATACCTCTAGCTTGCCTGATATCGTATTTATGCTGCTTTTCTTTTTTATGGTTACAACCGTAATGAAGGAAACAAGCTTACAGGTTCAGGTTCAGGTACCATTTGCCACAGAAGTTAAGAAAATTGAAAAGAAGTCATTGGTAAGCTATATTTATATTGGAAAGCCCATGAGTCAAATCGTAGCACTTTACGGTACAGAACCCATGCTTCAATTAAATGATAAGCTAATTAATGATGAAGGTATTCCAACTGTTTCTATACAAGATTTTGTACTTTCTGAAAGAGAGAAACTAGATGAATCAGAAAGAAATAAAATGATGGTATCCCTTAGAATTGATAAGGGTATTAGTATGGGAAAAGTATCTGATGTAAAGCAGGCCTTAAGGTATGCAAATGCCCTTAAGATTAACTATTCTGCGAAAAGAGATTATGATAACGTCCCAAATTAAGGTTTAAATAACTTTTTCATGATATGAAACCGCGTTCATTTGAACGCGGTTTTTTTGTGAATATTAGATTCTGATTTTATCTGTTCGAATACTATAATACATTCCTGTTAGTGATACAACAGCGGTTATTAGGTAAAACATCAGGCTGATTGCTATGCTGCTTCCTTCGTCGAGGAAAAGGAATTGTGAGCCATACAAAAAGGTTAATTCCCTTAGACCCATTCCTCCAATGGAAATAGGTAACATAGCTACGATAGAGGAAATTAGAAAAATGAATAAGTAACTAAATTGAAATTCATCGACCCCCAAGGCCATAAGAATAAAAGACACAGAAAATAACTGTGAGATCTGAACCAGAAAAGACATTATACTGGTTTCAAAAATGACTACTTTCAGATAATGTGCAAATCTCCTTATTATGAAATAGAAAAATAGAAATCCGACTGGAATTAAAATCCAGACAACCCTCAGGTAATTGAATGAGCTCTCAATTTTAAAAAAAAATAACAGGATAATAGACAAACTAAATAAGGCAAAAACCCCACTAAGCCTATCTACAAGCACTGACCAGAATATTTTTTTTGTGCCGACTTCAAATTTCTTATTCAATATGAATATTTTATATCCATCACCTCCAATTCCTCCCGGGAGGAATAAATTATAGAACATACCCAATAAATATAGTTTCAGATTCTGGATCTCAGTAATTTGAATTTCAATACTTCTGAAGAATTTATTTAAACGCAGAGAAGCAATAGATTTTGAGAGAATAAAGCAAATACCGGCCATCAGTAGCCATAAAAAATTAACATTTTTATAAATACTGATAATCTGGGAGAGTTCAATTTTAGTAAAAACAAAATAAAGAGCCGCAAAGGAAATAACAACTTTAATTAGAGTTTTTACAGATTTATTTAATGAGATCTTCACCTTTTGTTATTTTTTTTATGCGGTATGGCGTTTTATTTTGTGATTCAAAATATGTTCTCATCAAGAGCTCAGCAATAATGCCTATAGTGATAAGCTGAAAGCCTGCCAGTATTAAAAGAATTCCTAATAGCATTAAAGGCTTTCCCCAAATATCCTGGCCAGCCAGCTTCAAAATAACTAAATAAATGTTAATTAGTATACCCGCAAGAGTAATCACTATTCCCCAGCTGCCAAATAAATGCATAGGTCGTATAAGGTACTTCTTGAAGAAAAGCATTAACATTAAATCAGCAATAACCCTGAATACTCTTCCCATTCCATACTTTGTTTTGCCATGCATTCTGGGGTGATGCTTAACTTCTACTTGCGTTATGCTTGCCCCGTCCAAACTTGCGAGTACAGGAATAAATCGATGAAGTTCACCATATAATTTAAGATCTTTTGCAACCTCACTCTTAAATATTTTAAGGGTGCACCCATAATCCCTGATTCTTACATTGGTTGTTTCTCTGATAATGGAATTGGCTATCCAACTCGGTATTTTACGTAAAAACATGCCGTCTTTTCGGTTTTTTCTTTCCCCAGCTACTATATCCCAATCTTCTTCCTCAGCCTTTTTTAACATTCCGGGGATATCAGTAGGATCATTTTGTAAATCACCGTCAAGAAGTACTATGTATTTCCCTTCAGCCTTTTCAATACCAGCAGCAAGGGCAGAACTCTGACCGTAATTTTTTCTAAATTGAATCAGATTCAGCTTTGGGTGTTTTAGTTTTAAGATTTCCGTAACAGTATTATCTGTTGACCCATCGTCGACATATATAATTTCAAAATCTATTTCAGAAAGAGATGAAGTGATTGATTCAATAAGGGGTTTTATATTCTGCTCCTCATTATAAACACAAACAACAACAGATAATTTCTTCATTATCAATGTATTTTAACAAATTATTTAAGATTCACACAAAGATAGAAAAAGGAATTTAATGCATTATAGAATGAAATAATTTTTTAGAAAATAAAGGGTTGATATAAATCACCTGTTTAAATGAGAAATATCACCATCTTAAGTTGATTTTTATCATTATTAATGTTGAATTTTACTTTCAATTCAGTTGTATATTTGAATGGATATTCAATGATGAATATAACATACTGATATAAATAATATTCTCAGGATAATAATGGTCTTAAATAGCTTTTAACTTTGATTATATGGAAGTAACAATTTACGATAAAAACGGAAATGTTATTGCAAATAAAAAGCAGGATTCAAATAAGGATAATTCACGCCACTATGAATTGTTGTTATCCAATATTGAAAACAAAATAGAATTCGTCACGATTAATAAATCTAAGAAGGGCCAGGGATCATAATGATAAATTTACCGTGATGCATGGCTGAATCACTGCGAAAAGAGCCTGAGTTTTCAGGGTGGTATTGCACATAAAGCTTTCCACATAATAACATCCCTCAATATTAATTCAAGTATGAAATTATACGGATGATTTAAATCACCTTAATGAGGTGAGGAATATCACTGTAACTTGGTGATATATGTCACTTAAAATATGAAACACATGATTTGTTTTTAACATAATTTTACTGAAGCAAGTTGATTAATCGAATTTTTTAGCAATCATGAAAAGGATTCGCAGACAAAAAACATTCATCTTATTGTTTTCATCCATATTGTTTTTTTCTCAACTTACTGGACAAGAGTTTACTGAGTTGGTTGTTCTTGATGAGACTGTTATTTCTAAGGAGGCGGTAATTAATTGTTTACGTAAAAATATAGAAATTTTGATTCTTCCCGCTGGCGTTAATCAGCTTCAGGAGTTAACAGAGAAATTGAAAAATTATAAAAATCTGGAGGCAATTCATTTATTGGTTTGTGGAAAGGATGGAGTGATTATGTTAAACGAATCTCCACTTCAAAATCAAAGTATTAGTATGTATTCCAAAGAATTAGGACTTTGGAAAGAGAGCTGTACTCCAACATGTGACTTAATGATTTATACCTGCAGTCTTGCTGAATCTGATGAGGGAAAACTTATAATACGAAGACTTGCAGCATATACAGGATTAGATGTTGCCGCTTCTACCAATGTTACAGGAAATCTGGAGGAGAAAGGAGATTGGAAGCTGGAGTTCATGAAGGGAAAGATTGAAACCACCACCTGTTTTAACACTGAGAAACTTGCTGTCTTTTCAGATAGTCTTAAAAAATAAATAAAGTAAATTTAAATAATATCAACATGGAAGTAAAAATTTTTGATACACGCGGAAACATGGTTGCCGAAAGACAATATATTGCAACCGAAAAGAAAAAAGAGTCACAATTCTTTCTAAATAAAAAAGAATCTGGAGTCTATATTGTAAATGTCATTATAGACGACGTGGTTAAAGTCAGGAGGATCAGGATGAAGTAATTGAAAATCGTTATATTTTAGGAGCCTTCATTTTGTATGAGGGCTTTTTTTTTGGGATGGCTCACTACGTTCGCTGGGGAGGTGTTCACTTTGTTCACAGGGAGACGCTCACTTTGGTCGTTTGGGAGGTGTTCAC